>DATFFC010000130.1:0-14792 GCA_035250505.1 Nitrospiraceae bacterium
ATCGACGATGCGGTTACGTCACGAAGAATGTGGTCGTTGACCCACCAGCGATATTCGTATTGAAGGGAATCGCCGTCTGCGTCCTCTGCATCTATCTCGACGGATATCGGGCCGCCGAGCACAAGAGGAACCGGCGTCGTCTGCGCCGACCGGATTGCCGGAGGGCGGTTCATCCGAGACATCTCCACCGGCGGCATCGGATTCGGCCGGGAATCCGGAGAGCAGCTCGTCAGCGCGGCCAACGATACCACGCCGCCGCACGCATACGAGACTATCCGGCCCGTCAGCTTACGAACCCCGGGCCGGTTGCCTCCTTTTGACTCTCGCCTGCTCACATGTTGAGCCATGATAGATACGAGCTACGCGGATCGATCGCAACACTCACGTCATTTTGTTTTAGGTCCGATTCACTATTCTGGATAATAACTTGGAACGGACTTCCCCCATCCGATCCGGTACCGGTCTGCCCCACGGCGCCGAAGGCTTGTCCTGACCCAAGGGAAACAGATCTGTTGACGTTCTGGTTGGTCCCTGAGCTCGAAGAGCCGATGATGGGTTCTTGATACGCGCTTCCTGTTTTATAGAAAAGCGCGAACAGCTTGCTCGTTCCGGAAGAAGCACAGATATCATTGGTCGGCGTAAAGGTCGGGAAGAAGACGATTCCACCAAAGATAGTCGGAGGATTGACGACTCGCTCTCCGATTCCATACGGCGTCGGTTGGCCTGGTGGATTGGCCGGCTCCACCAGTCGCACAAACCACCCATCTTTAGTCTGAATGTGGCCGACCAGGTCCGAGAACGTCGCGACGCCTGAAGGGCCGCCGGTGACCTGGTTGGTCCCGCCGGAGGTGCCACAGTCACCGATTCCAACCACGCAAATCTCGGTATTCGACATATCAACGAGATCATCCCCCATGCAACTCGTGACACCCGACGCCTGGTTGCAATTGGTGTTCAGTACTGAATCCTTCACTCCGACGAAATACTGAATGGACAGATCGGTCTTGTCGGAGTTCGAATAGTATCGACCGCTGCCGGCGAACACCCAGAGATTCGCCCCGTCATCTACCGAAAGACCCGGCGCAGCGGCAATCGGGCCCATCTCAAAGGCCGGACTGGACCCCGAAGGAAACGTATCCAGGATCTCTGTCGGGACTCGGTTGCCATTGTCTGCGATTCCCCACGCCGATGGACTGGTGGCGCCCCCGAAGGGTGCCGATTGGGCCGTCGTCAAGCGATACAGTTTCCCTCGCCAGGGCGGCGTTCCATCATCGATCACCCGGCCGAAATAGACGGCATCGTGCCGGTAGTCGAGATTCTTATCTACGGTCACCATATCGCCGAGAAACGAATCCCAGGTGCCGACGGCTAAGGTGGTCACCGAGGCATTGTTGGTTCCCGGACCCGTCTGTAAGTTCACGACGAAAACTTTTGCACTTTGAGAAGCATTTCCTCCGTATCCCGTCATGCCGGATCCCGCGACCATGTACCATTTCGCGTTGGCATTGCTCACCGTGGCATCGGCCGTGGGATTCACCCGCACAATCGCCGGCACACTGGTCGTGAGGCCCAGCGTCGCGTCTGAGAACGACCATAACAGTTTCGGTTGGACTTCCGGATTGGTCACATCGAGTGCAAAGTAGGCACTGTAAAAGTTATAATCGGTCCCACCTATATTGACGGTCAAGGGCGGGGCGCCGGTTCCAGCCGTGCAAGCGCCACAACTTCCGCCGAGACGAAATCCGCCGATCAGAATCGTGCCCCAACCGTTCGGATGATCGGCATCCGGCGTGAAGATTCGTACGTCGGCCACTTTTAACGGCAGGTCGACATAGTAGGCATGCTGATAGTCGGATCTCGTGAGAAATTCCAACTGCGGGAGCAACTCATAAGGGACGAATCCCCACAGTTCTTCGCCCAACTGAGGCCCGCCGGAATTGTCCGTCGCAGTCCGCGTAAAGTAACCGTGTTCGATAATGGGAGAAGAAGCTGAGCCGGTGCTCGGATCATCCCCCACGTGAAAATAGCCGGCGTTGAAGGCGTGCAGCATGCCGTCGTTGCCTCCGACATAGGCGACCTGTCGCCGGTTATAGTACTTGAGTAAAAACGCCCCATAGCTGGCATCGCCGTACTTCACGTCGTAGCGATCTTTCGGCCCCGCCACGACGGTCGGCGTCGAGTGGATGGCATCGCCCAGTTTCCAGACCTTGAGCGTACCGCTCGCCGGCGGCACCTGCAATCGGCGATCCCGCGTGGCCGCTTGTTCGGTGCAAACGGTCCTCTCGCAACCTCGTACAAAATTAATGATCTTATCCGCAGCGGTGGTGTTGGCGGCCCGCAGATACGGGTATAGCGTGCTCGAGTTCGCCGTGGTGAAAGGGATTTGCTCTCCGGCATCAACCACCCCGTCATGATCGCTGTCGACCCACGTCAGAATCGTTCTGGTGCTCGCATCCTTCAGCGCTAATCGCTTGCCGGCTTCCCAGATGGGCGACATGTCGCCCAACGTTTGGTCGCACGGATTACAATCCTCCGGATATTTCACCAGGCCGTCGCTGTTTCGATCATCAGGCAGGCCGTCACCGTTCGCGTCGACATATTTGTCGACTCTGACGCTGCCTGAATCGACTCGGGTCTTCACGATCTTGTCGTTCTTGTAATCAAGCTTGGCATTGCCGTCCGTATCTTCCCGAAGATTTCCAAAGGCATCGATAAACAGACTTTGGGTGTACCCGATCCATCTCACATCGTTGCCCGTGAGAACTTCCGTGGTGCTCGGATAGAAGTACGACTGATAGAGCGCGCCTTCGCCGGTGGAGGCGGTCGCAAGCACGGACACCGATGACCCCGACGAACTGCGTCTCAGGATACTCGCGATCGTCGCCAACATTTTGTCCTGCAGATCATCGACGTTCGATGACTCAAAATACGCATCGGGAATACCGTCGGGCGTCGCCGCTCCGGTATAGTTATTCTCCTTATCCCATTCCCCGGTCTGGGGAATCCCGTCTCCATTGGCATCTTCGAACCCGCCGAGACGGGCGGTCTGCGCGAGAATTCCGCGTCCGTTAATGTTCCCGAACGCAAAGAAAGAGTACACCGTGACATTTTGATTTCCCGGCAAGCAATGGCCGGTGACGTTGAGTACTGCGAGTGTCCCATCCCCTGTGCCGCTGCAGGGCCGCATGTCATTCGTATGGGCCCAGAAGGCAACCTCATCGAGATAGTGGCTCCCGCTGTCAGGATAATCCGTCTTGTGCTCTCCCAGTAACGCACTGAAAGGAGTATTCGCGTGCGTGTTGCACGTCCCGTTGATGGGAGGCGTTGGAGGCGGTCCAGCGGTGGGGACAGTTGTGTCGCTTCCCGTGCAGTGCACACCGTGGTAGGCGTCGGCATAGTCTTGCAGCGCGGATGGAATACCCTGATCCTGCGTCGGTTCACCATCTGTAAAGACAATGACGAAGGTCCTACAGCAGTTCACGACTTGCGATGTCGATGCCCAAGAAGGCGTATGGTCTTTGCCGAAAAAGAACGGATCTCGCCCACAGGCATTGGCGATGTAGCCGCTCGGGCAGGCTTCACCCCCGCCAAGCATGCTAATCTCGCTGCCGCCTATAGAACCCACGCCGCTAGCCTGAAAATTCACACCGTTCGATACGCCGCCGGAAAAGGCGATCGGATAGACATAGGATGTGGGTGTATTCGCCGAATTGATCTGCGCAACATACCGGACCGCTTCATACAAAGATTCGGCAAGCGGTGTCCAGGTAGACGGATATGACTCCTGCACGGCATCGACCATTGCCGCGGTATTCGTATTGAATGTCTCGACGCCGGATCCCGACCAATTAATTGATTGGCGGGCTCCAACTCCCACCAGCATACGAGCGCCCTCGCTCGAAGACTTGAATTCGAACAGGCCAAAGCGGGCCTTATTTCCGACCTGTTGGATGACCCCGGTGGGTTCAGACACTTGTCCGACCTTGAGTTCATATTTCCTCTTGCTATACCCGTCACCGCAGCCACTGTCGAACGTACTATCGTTGTCGACACAAAAGTATGCGTCGGAGACGCCGATCCAGATGCTTGCCGGATTACTCGATCTATCATTCAATGGGATTCGGCCAACATAGGTCGTCGCTCCGGCCCCCCCCGCATAGTCCACATCGACCAGCTCCGTGTTGACTCCCTGTGCCTGTGCGCGCACCGTCTTGAGCGCGGGGGAGCCGCTTGTCGGGCACGTTCCATCAGTAGCCCTGTTCACGAAACAGTCCCCCCCAATCATGGCTTTCTTGACGGCATCGAAGCGCCTGAAGGTCGCCCAGTTCAAGAAGTTCCCATCCCACTCCGTGTCTGGGCAGGCCGTGGACAGCGCGGCTTTCGCCGTGCCGGGCTCGAACCGTGTATCGGTTCCAGAGTCGTAGGTGTAACAACGAAGTGAATCAAAGTACCCGGAAAAATTAGCTGCACTATCGAACGCTCTGTCGCCGGCATCTCGGCAATCTCCATCGGCCGGGTTCGAGTTATCACATGCCAGCCCGCTCATGCTTCCGGAGTTGTCCATCACAAGGATGATATTGGGCGTCATCGTGTTTGACACAAACGGCGGCGTGGCCGTGTAGTCGGCATTCGACACGGCCGCACCGCTGTGGCGCGCACTCAGCAATCCGGCGACCAAGACCATCCCAATGGCCACATACGTGCTGAGCTTCCTCGTATTCATGATCACAACCTCCTCATCTCAAACAGCAAGCAGCGCTGTAGTTCCGCTACAGTCGAGACAAGTCGTAAACCAGCCGGCTGACATTGGACAGTGTGCTCATGGCCCTTACTGCGGGAGCGTGACCACCATCTTGTCGATCTTTCCTTCTTTCAGATGAAACTTCACCAGTGACGTGGGAAGAATTCTGGCCAGCTCGAGCGGCTCGCCTTCACGGTCGACAATCATGACATTGGCCCTGAGCTCATAGGAACGCTCATCGATCTCGATCGACGACGGCGGCCTTACTTCTGTGACCTGTCCGCTTTTATATCCGACCGTCATCGGCGGTGACACGGTCTGGCAAAGACCTACGGCGATTTCCCCGTTCACTGCGAGTAAGGCAAGGATCACAATCATCATCCTGAGCCTGGCCTGTATGGTCGGTCGCAGCATGAGCGTACCTCTTAGGCTATTTTTGACAGCCTGTTGAATGGAATGTGCATGCATACACCGAGGTCACCGCGCTGGTGGCGCCGGTTGCGGCATTGGTCGCCACGCAAGTGATCCGATAAACAATTTCCGTACTTCCTTCAGCGTCTGATTTTTGGTCCATGCCTTGTTTCGGGTGCTGGTACAACCGGTCGATATCCCCGTTGACCGTATAGCCGTTGAACTGAAGCACTAAATTGGGCTGGGAAGCGGGCGTATCAGCATTATTCTCTGACGGCATGTTGGCGCTTGGAGCGGGCGGTGATGGAAGCACCTCCCCCTTAATTTCGCTCTGTAACGTCGGCCCATTCGCTAGGGGAACCGGGCCCGCGGGAGACAGAAAGGCGGCGGGCAATTGCCCAGGCCCAGCGAGGGTCTGTTGAATGATGTTGGCTGCCACGCCCTCGCACGATTGCGCCGCAGCCGCCGCCGCTTCCGTCGTTCGGAAGAAGCCGGCCATACGATTTTCCAATCCTGTCACAGTGATGGCGGCAATGCCGAGGATCGTGAGCAACAGAAGCATGAGAAAGACGGTGAGGAGGGCGATGCCGCGCTCGTTTGCAACCGCACAATCATTCCTAAATGATTTCATGGCCGCGCCATGTTCCCTGCTACAAGTTTCGCGGTTGGACGCTTCGGGTCAGAACCCGGCGCCGCTGTTGTTGGTAACTGGCCGGATCGTAACCAGGATCGCCCGGGGTGGACGGGTCATGGTCGCCGACCACCACCGGTCCGGCAGAATTCGTCCCAGGCGCCCCACCTTCCGAGGTGCCCCGATCCGCCTGCGTTTGTCTCGCCACAATACTGACCTGAGCCAATCGGACCGTATGGGGCCTCATATTCGTCAACGGAGCCGCCCCTGACCAGGCACTGTTGGAGATGAAATCTCCGTTGGTGAAGCCGTTGGCGGGGGCATCCCATTCATCGATAATGCCGTCGGCCTCCAAAGGATTCGGCGCGGCGGTGTTGCACCCATCGCAGGCGTAGCTAAGTTGAAAGTCCTCGATCCCATCAACAACCGGAATTCCGTTACGAACTAAGCAGGGAGCGCCGTCAGGCCCGCAGGTCGCCGTGCTCGTGCTCACTTGATACTGAACGCACTGCATCAGATATACGGGAGTGCCGACCGGGAAGGTGCCGTCGAGTCCCGTATCGAACGTGATGCTGCCGGCAGTAAACGATGACACTCGTCTCAAGACTGCTCCGCCTAGGGAGACAACGGACCCATTGATCAATCCGTGCGCTTGCATATCAGTGACGGCTGCCCCGGCCAGGTTGACGGTAGTGTATGGAATAGTGCCCGCGGGCGCGGCAAGGACCGATAGAACCCACGGCGTGGTCGGACTGGTCAGCACGGGCACGACCAGCGACACCCGGTCCGGGCCTGTGTCGGCGCCTGCGGGATTCTGATCTTGAGGAAGGAGACCGGCCGGACGGCCTCCGGCGGTGCATCCGACCATGGCCGGCGTCGATGGATCGGTCGCATCGTAATTAAATCCCGCCAGGCGGATATCTTTGGAAATCAGATCCATCGCCACGCGGACATTTTGCTGCGTGTCGGCGACCTGACTGTTCACATGGTTTGCTCGATTGCTCGACACCACCGTCGTGAGGGCGGCCGCCACGATAACAGCCGTGATCAGTACCGTTATCAGCAGCTCGACAAGAGAGAACCCTCGTTCGTTGCCGATCATGCTGGAATGAGATCCCGGCCGATCCGTCATTGATGGCTCCGCGTTATTCAGGCGCAATGATGTTGAAAAATGTGGCGGTTTTAGATCGCACCGCCGTGACGTCATTGCGAATGCTTGTCGTCCAAGTGATATTCACGATGACCCTCACCCGATGCAGAGTCTGAGGGTTCATGGTCGTGCTCGGATCCAGGCGCTCGACGGTCAGCACTCCTCGAGCATTAGCCAGTCCCGATGCGGCGACGACGGTTCGCCACTGATTACAATCCCCCTGCGCCCCCACTCCGACTGCCATTATGTTTCCAAGTCCAAACGGCGCAGGATCCGTGTAAGTGGCCGGACAGGCAACGGCCGTATCAATCCCGCTGTATTCCATCACCCGTTGCCGATTGTTTTGGATGCGTTCGGTAATATCCGTAGCGAGATTTGTGGCCCGCGTGATCTCGCCGGCGTCAACGTTCTTACCGAGAGACATGCCCTGCAAACCGGCTAATCCAAGGAGTCCCACCGAGAGGACACCGGCCGCCACCATCGCCTCCAGCAGTGAGAAACCTCGTTGTCTCCCTTCAAACGGGCCGGGCGACATGGCCATGCTCTTGAAAAGCGTATTGTTGCGTCTCATGGGCAACTCGCGGCCTTGCATAGATTGATCTTCCCGCTTGGGGTGACGAGTACGGAGTACACCGTTCCTGCCTTGGACGTGAGCTGAATCAGCTGGTTCCCCGCCCCGCCTCCGACCCGCAAGCCCAATTGACTGAACGTCACGGTCGTTGACGTCAAGCCGGTCACGCCGTCTGAGAGGGTAACAGGTGGAAATACTCCTCCTGTAGACAAGGTCCCCCTGTCCCCTGCAACCGCAAGGGTGACGACGACATTGCTTCCCCTACTCATGGCGGCCATTCGTGCCAACTTAAGGTTTCCCGCCACCTCTTCGGTCGCTTGCCTCAATTGATAGCGCGCATTCCATTGTTGATACGCCGGCATAGCAATCATCGTGAGAATACTGATGACGGCACTGACCGTCATGACTTCCACGAGGGTAAACCCACCAGGTCCTCGTGGAACAAAGCCGGCTCTGCGAGTGCGTACACACATGGCGGCCCCCAACGGAGCAAGGGCTATGCCGAAACGGAACCGGACCGGAGAATTTGCAAGGTATTGAAACTACGATGTCCTGCTGATGCGAAACGGTACAAAATCGCGCGACGACGGAAGGCAGGCGACAATTTTCGTCAAAAGGAGAACGGGTAATGTTCTGATGCAGGCCCGTCACGGCTGGAGGAAATTGCTTATCGACATAAGCTTAAAGAATCCACCTCCTCTCATTAGAGAGCTTCAGAAAACACCTATTTCACAGCCACGGCCCTCGCCTGTTTGTACGTGGTCAAGCCCTGAAGGACTTTGCGAATTCCATCTTGAATCAACGTTGTCATTCCTTCCTGTCGCGCCGTATGCAACAATTCCGCGGTACGGGCGCGGCCCTGTATCAGGGCCTTGATCGGTTCGGATCCTGGCATCAGTTCATGCAGCGGCACCCGTCCCTTGAATCCGGTGTGGCCGCACGATCCGCAACCCCGTCCTCGATAGAGCGGAAATGAAGTGCCGTATTCGGCTTGCAGTCGAACCCATTCATCACCATAGCCGACCGCCAACTCATCGTATTCCTCTTCGGCAGGCCGATACGGCTCTTTGCAGTCTTGGCAAATTCGTTTGCACAGTCGCATGGCCAAGACTCCAAGCATCGCATCCGCAAAATTGAACGGATCACATCCCAGATCCAACAAGCGGGTGACGGTCTCCACCGCGCTGTTCGTGTGGATGGTGCTGAACACTAAGTGGCCGGTGAGGGATGCCTCAACGGCAATATCGGCGGTCTCCCTATCGCGCATTTCGCCGATCATGATGACATCGGGATCGGCGCGCAGAAACGCACGCATGGCCGCCGCGAAGGTCAATCCGATTTTCGGATGCACTTGCACTTGCCGTAGCCCTTCCTGAGTGATTTCTATCGGGTCTTCCGCGGTCCAAATCTTTCGCTCCTCCGTGTTGATCGACGCCAGTATCGCGTGCAAGGTCGTCGTCTTGCCGGATCCGGTCGGGCCGGCGCAAAGAAAGATCCCATGTGGGCGCTGTGCCAGATCGTCAATCAGGGCCCGTGTCGGAGGATGAAACTCCATCCCGTGGAGCGATCGAGGCCCGTTCGCGCTCAGCAGGCGGATCACCACGTCCTCGTTCAGTCCTGCAGTGGGCAATGTCGCGACCCGCAACTCGATCTCTTTTCCCATGGCCAGCTTGAATCGAATCTTGCCGTCCTGCGGCTTGCGCCGTTCAGCAATGTCAAGGTTGGCCATGATCTTGACCCGTGAGACCACGGCTCGTCGATAGGCCGCCGGGATTTTCATATAGGTGAAGCAACTGCCGTCGACGCGAAACCGCACCATCGTATCCTTACGGTCCGCATACGGCTCGATATGAATGTCCGACGCGCCGAGCCGGTACGCTTCCGCGATGACTTGATTGGCCAATCGGACGATCGCCGAATCGTTCTCGGTGATGGCAGCCACATTTGCATTCTGCTGTTCTTCCCACTGTGACTCACTGACGAGTTCGCCGAGGATGTCCGTGAGCAGGTCCCCCGACTGCTCGCCGCTTGCAACGGAGAGAAATTGATCGATGTCCCGCCGTAATCCGACCATATAATGAATTTCCAGACCGGGAAACGCGCGGCGTACATCGAGCCGCTTTTCGAGATTGTGGGGGTCGTCCATCACAACGTCGACCATGTTGCCTCGGCGCCGCAGCGGAATCCAGCGATTCTTCCTGAGATACTCCAGACTGAGATCTTTCAACAGATCCGCCTCAACCATGATTCGGCCGTCGTACGGCTGATATGCACAGCGGAAGTATTCTCCCGCCGTCCTGCCCAGCACCTCTTTCGGGATGCGAAATTTCTCTATCAAGAGAGTTTCCAACTCTGTCCCGTTGCGCAGCGACTCCGCGATTGCAAGACGAAGTTCCTCTGCTTGTAGATACCCCTGCGGAACCAGGCCGGCAAACGTGTCGGCAAACGATACTCCGGCCTCATGTCTTCCCTCCTGCATACGGGTTCTCTTGGTTTCTGTGCTTGCAGTTGATGCCAATATCACCTTCACCTCCTGGATTGTCTTCGGGCGAGTGTTAACCGGCTACGTGTGTGTTTAGAGCCTGTTCTGCCATGTGCCCGGGACGACGTAGACGACAGGCACTCCCCGGTGCAGGCCGTCCTTCAGATCGAAGTCATACCAGACTTCCATCACACTCCCCGGATCGAGACACGCTGCGATGGCACCATCCGACAATACGCCCCCGTAGATTCTCGGTCTTCCGCAGTACGTCACATTGCCGGCCGTATACAGGACACCGCGCAGATTGATCCTCGATAGCTGAGTCGGGACCCGCAGTCCGAGGGAATTCTGGCCCTCCGGCGAGGGGCTCAGCGCGGGAATCATTTTTGTCGACTCCTGCGGCTGCCACCGGACATGCGCATTGATCACGAACAGACCTTCCAGATATTCGCTATTTATCGTCACCGTACCGAGATTGTCCGGTCGCGGAGGCTGCCGGTCCAGAGTATCGATAAAGACGAGTCCTCGATGTTCGCCCACTGCATCTGAGCTCAAGGCTTCATCCGGAAGCAGGCCTTGGCCGGGCCGTACCGTTCCGCCGGGATGCAGGCGTCCTTCGTCGTCGAGGCCATAGTACGTGCCGAAAGACATGGCGAGACGCTTGAGGTCCTCATATTGCCACTGGTCCATCTTTAATCCCGGCATCGGCTCCTGATTTTCGTGAATATTTTGTGGGGTCGTCTCGTCTCCTGCCGACGGACGAACGAACATGACCTTGCCGCCGGCGGACAAGTCGAACCATCGATCCTGGGGAGAAGCCATCTCCGCATAGGACTGGCCGGTCACCGGCGCCAGCGACGTCTTCTCCGGCAGGTCCCTCCGATTGGACAAAAGCACGTCTCCATGAGTTTTCACGTCCCCCCAATGCACCGCCAATGGAATCACCGCATCGGACGGCGCGGCGGACTGGAACCCGGCAGTTTGCACGGCCGATGTCAATGGCGGAATCGCATACGTTCCGAATTCGACCGAGACGGTATTCTTAGTGGTCTCTCCCTTACCGGAGGCCGACACCACTTCCACAGTGCACAAAAGCCCGGGATGTACCGGTCCATAGACTTTGAGCTTCAGAATACGCGCCAAGCCCCGCATGGAGCGGAACCACCCGGTGTCCGGATGGTTCATTAATGCATCGTGTTCCGGATGACTGGCATCGAACAGAATGTCTGGGGCTGCCGGCGTCCCTTTAAATTGGGATCGTCCCTGCGCGTCGAAGAATGCCGTCCGGCCATGCGCGTCCATGGATGCTTTTGAGAAAAGCTGCATCCCGGGACCTTGAGGCAGTGCGGCAGGTTCATGAAACCAATTCATTACCAATTGGAGAGCGGCTTCTCCGGCATGGCGCGCGGTATGATCCTCCTGCACAGCCTTGGCCCCGACGGTTTCCTGATTCGCAAATTGCAACGACGCCATTCCCAAGAGAGAAAAAATGAAGATCATCATCAGCGCGGCGAGCAATGCCATGCCCCGTTCGTCCTGCCGTTGTCCGAGTCTCATCGAATTGTGTCCTCCATTGTCCGAACAGTTGCGGAATATCATGACCGTATCCTGACCTCCTGCACGGCTGTGCCAACAGACGCTCGAAGCCGCGCCGTGATGCGAATACGAGCCACCAGTCCCGGATCACTCGTCTGCAATCCGGTCTTGCCGAAATAGTCCAATCGAAATTCGTCGATCCCGCTTATCAGGGTGCCGGCTCCGCCGTCGACATCACGCATGACCCGCGCTCGGCCGGCACCGTCGCGGCCCACGTAGTAGTGAACCTCATTGGAGACGAACACGGCACTGCCTTGAGGAATCGTCGCGGCGAGGGGCACGGCCAATGTGAGTGAACCCGATCGGCCGTCTTTCGCCAAGCGGTTGGAGACGCATTCCTCTCTGGAGCAGAGGATCACCTGCTTCCCTTCCGGCCAGCCTTCCCCGTCCTCAACGGTGAGATCCCGCTGGCCGGACAGCGCGGTATCCTTGAGGATGGTCTGGAACCCTCCAAGATTTGCCCGAAACCAGATCTCATTGCTTTCGATCCTGGTGAAGGGAGGTCGACCCGGCGGCTCTCCGGTCCCGGCCAATCTCAATTCATTCGCGAGGACGTCAAGCCCGATGCGCGACTCTTGATGGAGTCCCGCTTCGCTGTGCTGGATTCGAAATCGCTCGCCGAATCGAGCCAAGGTTTCGCACGCTGCTGAAAATACAAACCCGCTGATTGCAACCGCAATGAGGACCTCAAGCAGGCTGGTCCCTGTTTGCCCTCCGAGAGGTGAGTCATGCGAGTCTTTCGCCGGCCATGATAGGTTCCGATTCATTTACAATGCTCCAATGAAATTCGGGTTGGCGCGAAGCGTACGAAGACAAATCTCCTTCCATTGTCCGTGACTGATTTCATACCGGGCTCTCACTTCGATCCAAGCCGATCCCGCGGATCGGAGGGGTCCCGGACGATTGGGTTCCACCGTCCATATCAGATGAATTCCATCGAGATCCGTGTCTGCGGTATACACGCCGTCTCCACCTGCGACATCTTCTCCGAGCCCGGCGTCTCCCATGAGCACCTCCGGTGCCCCGTCGTGATCGAGATCGTCGATCAACAGATGTTCCCAAAGACCGGCTTGTTTGGCTTCGAGTCGGGCCTCCGCCAACGAGAGCGCGCGAGTGGACTTGAGGCTATGTTTGAGACTCCGTTCCGTCCATTGCAGGGTTCCCACTCCGCCCAACAATCCGACCGAGAGGACGACCAATGAGATCATCACTTCCACAAGGGTGAACCCGACGGAAACGCTTTCCGATGTCGCGCCGGGCTGCATGTGTTCTTCATCACATCGCTTCATGAAACCGTCACCTTTCCTGTTATGCCGATCGTAATCACCCGCTTGTTGTATTGCCGATCCCGCAAGACGATCGTATTCGCGGTCGCCGACCGCCCGTTTGGATAGAAGGTGATGTGGGCGCCGTTGCTCAGCGACTCGACAATGGTTCGCTTGCCGGCGAGTTCATAGCTGCGCAATACGACAGCCCCTTCATCGACGAGTTCGGTCCTGACCGTGGCCGCATCCACGTCGATGACGACCCGGACACGCGCATGGCGAGACATGGCGACTTGCCTCGCCAATCGAAGCTCGCCTGCAACGGCTCGCGTGGCGGCCCAGGATTCCTGCCGAGCGGCCAATGCGGACCATTGTGGGCCGCAGAGCGCCGCCACGATCGCCACAATCGCGACGACGGATATCAATTCGATTAGGCTCGCTCCTCGCTGATCCATCGGTGCTCTCCTTCTTTGCGCGCGGAGAGGATCTCCAAATTTCATGCCGAAGCTTCTGTTGAGCACGAGCAGCGCGAACCGCTTCCGTTGCGCGGCCGATGACCGGGAAATACCAGATAAACTGAGGCGATGGATTGCAGCGGACGCTTAGACGACGCCCAGTAGGAGCAGACTCGATGCGGCGAACAACTGGCAACTGTTCCGTTTCAGATACAGAAAAGCATCCAAACCGATACAGGACTATTGAACTAGGAAGGGCTGGAATCGGCTCTTGAAGCCGGTTTGCCGAGGTTTACGAACCCATGTCAAACAACGACCAATACCAGTTCAGCAGCGGTTCGTGGAAGAAAAGCGCGATCATGGAGCCGATCGCGAGAAAGGGTCCGAACGGCAAATATTCGTGCCGACGCATCACGCCCGCCGTAATGAGACCGCCACCGACGACGGACCCAATGAGCGACGCCACCATAATGGCGAGCAACACCGGCTTCCACCCCAGCACGGCCCCGACCATCGCCATGAGCTTGATGTCGCCTCCTCCCATTCCCTCTTTTCCGAACAGGATGGGACTGAGCCACGCCAAGGTCCACAAGATGCCTCCTCCGATCAACATCCCCGCCAAAGAGGTAAGGACCCCAATCGGAAGCACAAAGGCTCCGCTCAAGAGTCCGATCACAATCCCGGGTAACGTGACCGCGTCGGGGATGATCCTGTGAGACAGGTCCGTCCCGGTCACGACAATCAGCGTCGAGTACAGGGCGGCATACACGAATGTCTCCGGCATGACACCGAAACGCCAGAAGAGTGCCGCATAACCCACCGCGTTCAGTGCCTCGACGACAGGATACCGGATTGAAATAGCAGCCCCGCACATTCGGCACTTCCCGCGCAGCCACCCGTAACTGATCAGCGGTAAATTGTCGTACCAGGCGATCGCCTTCGTGCAGACGGGACAATGGGAGGCAGGCCATACGATGGACTCTCGACGAGGCAAACGATGGATGCAGACATTCAAAAAACTTCCGATCAATGCCCCGAACAAACCGGCCACGATCGAGGCCGTCAACGGCGTCATGACGAAAATCCCTTCCTTACACCGCCATGATCGAGATTATGCAACATAAAAATGACGCGGCCTCAGGGACAAAAAGAAATCACTCAGGGGGCCAAACGGACATTTACAAGTGCAACGACGATTCCTTATAATTCACCTAGGATAGAGTACTGTTGGTGAAACGCGTACTGCTTAATGACCCAGCCGATCACCCTATAATGGTGCACAGATGGCCCTATCAAACGCGTCAAAGAGTAATCGCATGAGAAAAACCGTTCTGGAGCCGCCGCCCGCTCGGAAAAAACGGCCTGAATCTCTGACCGGCCGCGAACAAGAGATCCTCGAACTCATTTGGTCGGGATTCAAGAACAAGGAGATCGGACAACGGCTCAGGATCAGCGTGAAAACCGTCGAAGCCCATCGCGCCAACATGATG
>DATFFC010000131.1:0-14609 GCA_035250505.1 Nitrospiraceae bacterium
GACCCGGATAATCTGGAACACCAACCAGTGGCGGTGTTTTCGGCGCTGGGCCCTCCCGCCTTTCGCGGGAATGAGGTCACGATCGCCTACTACCTTGACGAGGTTCTTCGTAAGGTGGACCCACTGGAAGGGTGATCACAAAGCGAAGGGCCTCCCAATATACGCCGCTGAATCAGTTTCTCACTAGCCTCGGACTCGAATATCGCCTCTTCAAGCACTTTGGCGTCGGCGGGGCCGTGAATGGTCTCGATGTAGATGTCGAAAGTCCGGTCGGAAAGTCGGCTACCTTTACGGTCGATAATTCGTGGAACACGGCATTTGTCTATGGATCGCTGTACTTCTGATGCCAGGCTTCCTCTATACAGGAGGGATCATGAGGAAAGGGTGCCGCCATTGGATTTCCTTGGTGACCGCGATGATGATGGCCCTGATTCTCGGGGCGCCCTGGTTGGTACGAGCCGAGGAAGAACCGGCAAAGGAGAAGTTTCCCGACCGGCTCATGATCCGCGGCGGCTGGGCCTATGTGTTCGGGGTCAACGCGGACGTCACGCTTCGCGGCGACAGGACAGGCATTGGTACGAGCGTTGACTTTTCGAAAACCTTGGGCGGGGACAGCAGCACGAATGCGCTCAGAATCGACACCCTTTATCGATTCAACGAACGGCATGCGGTTGGATTCTCGTGGTATCGTGTCGCGTTGGGCGGAGAAAACACGCTTCTTGACCAGCAAATACAAATCGGCGGCAACACCATCAATGCCAACGCGACCGTCCACTCGGACCTGGACCTGAATCTCTACAGGCTGATTTACAATTACTCGTTTTACCACAGCGACAAGGCGGAGCTGGGGTTGTCGCCCGGCTTGTATATGGCAGGGACGAAATTCGATCTCACGGCGCAAGGGAACATCATCCTTCCCAACAACCAGCCTTCTGGTTCTACAGGCGTGAACGAGACTTTGACTGTTCCGCTTCCATCGTTTGGGCTTTTTGTGAACTACCACATCACTCCGCGCTTCCAGTTTCAGGTCCGCGCCGACTTTTTCTATATCAATGTGAGCAACTACGAGGGCGCAATGTTTGAGTACTATGCCGGCCTCGAGTACCGAGTGCTCAAGCACTTCGCGATAGGCGCCGCCTACGACCGGCTGTCCGCGGCTCTGCAGGATACCACCAGGGGCGGGTTTGAGTTTGACATGGCCTACAATTTGGCCTTTTTCTACGGCACCCTCTACTTTTTCTAAATGTTCATGGACCGGTAACCGCGCACCGTTGTCGCCAACAGGAATGCTCAACCCTGTAACGCCGCATTCAGGTCGGATTCTTGTTCCCAGGTAGTGGTTGGGCCGACTCTAGACATGAGTAATCACAAAACCTTGAGACGGGAGTAACCATGAGAGAAATACGAGCACTGTTCATGTCGCTGATCGCGACGCTGGCCATCGCACTGATGCCGGGCGTTGCGTCTTCTGCTGAAGATCCACTTCCGTCGTGGAACGACGGGGCAGTGAAGACAAGTATTGTCACATTCGTCGAAAAGGTCACGAAGGAAGGCGGACCCGAGTTTGTCCCGCCCGCTGAGCGGATCGCCACGTTCGACAACGACGGCACATTGTGGGCGGAGCAGCCGATCTATTTCCAGGTGCAATTTGCATTCGACCGCGTCAAGGCACTCGCGCCGAAACATCCGGAGTGGAAGGACAAGCAGCCGTTCAAGGCTCTGCTCGCCGGAGACATGAAGACGTTCACCGCCGGAGGGGCGAAAGCATTGGCACAAGTCCTGGCGGTTTCCCACTCGGGCATGACCACGGACGAGTTCAAGGCAACGATCGATGACTGGCTAGCAACGGCGAAGCACTCGCGGTTCAAACGAGCCTACACCGAGGTGATCTATCAGCCGATGATGGAGCTGCTTGCCTATCTCCGCGCAAATGGATTCAAAACCTTCATCGTTTCCGGGGGCGGCGTGGAATTCATGCGTGCCTGGGCCGAGAAGATCTACGGCATCCCACCTGAGCAGGTCGTCGGCAGCATGGGCAAAGAAAAGTTCGAACTGAGGAACGGCATGCCTGTACTCGTGAAGCTGCCCGCCGTGGATTTCATCGATGACAAGGAAGGCAAGCCGATCGGGATACAAAAATTTATCGGTCGCCGCCCTATCTTTGCCTTCGGCAATTCCGACGGCGATCACCAGATGCTGCAGTGGACGGCCGCCGGCTCCGGACTCCGGTTCATGGGACTCGTGCATCATACGGACGCCGAGCGTGAATGGGCTTACGACCGCACATCGCATATCGGAAAGTTGGACAAGGCGCTCGACGAGGCGAACGCCAAAGGCTGGACCGTGGTGGACATGAAACGCGATTGGAAGCAGGTATTTCCGTTTGACCAGCGATGAGTTCAGTTCTTGAGAAAAGAGCGCAGACGGGCCTGCTGACTGCGATGGAAGAAGCGGATCGCTCGCCTCGTATGCTCCAGCCTTTGACACTTCACATACTAGGCCGTGATTGCCGTTTACCGTATTGTCTCCATCGATCATTCAAAAGCCGATGGCACATTGTCGGTCGATCCCCAGCCGCAGGTTGAACTGGATCAAAGAATTGCCATGAAAGAGGACCCTACCTGTCAATTCTGACAGGTCCCAGGACCTGCATCGGGTGTATGGTATCACATGTCGCGCCGCCTCTCGGGCAAGCAGTCGTCTTTTGAGTGAGCAAAAGTCCAATTGCCAAAGCATCCCGCTGAATACGAATGATCATTCGGTCTTCATTTAGGTCAACGTGCGATCGGTGAACGTCCACAACGGCGGAAGGAGGCATCTAATGCCGGGTCTACATCACCATATGGTCGTTTTGATAGCCGCAGCCCTGATCTTGCTAGGCAGTAGCGCAGCTCCGGCAGACACCGCGGTGGATGATCCCACCGTCCAGCGGACCGATGTCCGGACGAGTAATCTGACCGGTGGATTCTACGGCGACATAGATAGAGATAAGGCTGACAATTGGTACTATGACTTTTATGAGACCCAGTCGGCCGGGGAGGAAGGCGACCAAGCCCCAGAGGTTGCAGGCCTCATAGATCGAGAGTGTCAAGCCCAGCTTGAGAAACTCTGCGAGGGCGTTCAGCCTGGCGGCGGTCGTGTCCGAAAGTGTTTTGAAGCCAACGAAGGCAAGCTCACACCGTCATGTCGCACGCAGGTTTACGACCATTTCTCGGAAACCACTGCCATTGTGGGTATGACGGCTATGGGGCTAAGGAAGGAAGGCGAGCCGACGAGCAAGATCGAACCGATGAGCAAGATCGAACCGACGAGCAAGATCGAGGCGAAGAACAAGATTAGGCCCGACGCGATAAAAACTTCGGACAAGACGGTGTTCGTCGATGCGGCGGCTCCCGTCCATGCTCAATCGTCCCAGCGTCATATGCAGGAATCGGCCTTCAGGCGCTATTATAACGATCCCTGGTACTACGACGAGCGGGATGCCTCGTATACAATGGCATCCCGACCGGCCCCCGATGCGTCGCCTCATTCCTCCCAGGTTGTCAAGGGAAGTGTCACACATGTGAAACAAGTGCGAAACGCGACCCGCGGCGGGCAGAATACGGTGGTCCAAATCAAGCCGGCGAAGGGTAACCTGACAATCGTCGATCTGGGCCCCACCCTGCCCCTCCTCAATATGGCCCTCATACCAGGCGATGCTATCGCGGTCAACGGACCAACCGACCAGATCGGCCCCTATTCGGTCCTGATGGCCAATCATGTGAAGTCGGGGGCCAACACCGTGACAGTGGCTAGGGCGGACACGGGAGTCGGACAGGCTCGCAAAGAGGCCGTAGGGCGGCTCGATCGGATCACGGAGGTCCCGATTCGCGGCACTGACCAGAAAAATAACGTCGCCGCCATTAAGACCGACAGCGGCCGCATGATATTGGTCGATCTGGGCCCGACCACAGCGGGAATCGTTCCCGCCGGGATCATGGCCGGTGATCATGTCGTCGCGAGCGGGCCGGTGGCCACCGTGGGCAACTATCCCGTCCTCTTTGCCGAGCGGGTCTCTATCGCAAATGCTGCGCCGGTGAAGATCGCCAGACCGGACGGCTACCCCGGTGCCTCCCGCGAGGCCATGGAAGCATCTCAAACTCTCGAGAGTCCGAGCACCACACAGCCAACAGGCGTGCCGCAGCCTCGATAATTGAGAGAGATCATGGCGGGTCGGCGGGAAGCACGCTCTTCCCGCCGGGCCGTCGCCTTTATGTTGGACCTGTTCTCAAGGTATCGAACAACCCTCGGTGCCGCTTTTGCGAGCCCAGGTGCTCTAACTGTCGGAATCTTCCTAGCCGTGATGCGGCGCCAGAATGTCTATATAAATCTATGCCTTCGCTCTATCCAACCTGTTAATTCTGACAGTTCTCCAGTTCTACGTTCAGTATAGGCTGACGAACCTATTTGGTTGGTGTTCTGGCACAGTTGTCGCCTCCATGATGGTGCTGTGCATAGAAAACCGCCGTCAGGTCGAGTTCGTCCGATTCGCACCTTTTCACGACGTACTTCTACACAACCGGAAGTATGAACCTATGATGCCTTGTTGGGCGAAATTCATCTGCACGGCAGCGATACCCTGCGGGTTCTTATCCCCCAACGTTGGATGGGCTGAGGAATCGCCGCGCTCGAGCTCTCCGCCGACCGAAACTTCATGTCGCTCGATCGATTCAAATGACGAACGATTGAAATGCTACGATGCGGCGTCAGCACAGCAGGGCGGCGACAAGGAGGAATCCATTCCGATTCCTGAAGCCACGAAGCCTCACGCATCCCTTATGGGGACGCGCTGGGAACTCGATGAGGGCACGCAACAGGGGCTCTTCTCGATCCGTCCCCACAAACAGAACTATCTCCTACCGGCTCGGTATACCACGGACGTCAACAATCAGCCGTCGAGTCCCACGCAAGGGACTCTGCCTCAATCCCTCGGCTATATCAATACCGAGGTAAAGTTCCAATTCTCGCTGAAGGTCAAAGCGCTGGAGATCAAAGACCGGTTCGACCTGTGGATCGCCTATACGCAACTGTCATTCTTCCAGATGTACAGCAAGTCCATTTCGGCGCCGTTCCGTGAGACCAACTATGAGCCGGAACTCATGTCGGTCATCCATACGGATTACAATCTGTTTGGCCTGAGAGGCCGATTCATTAATGTAGGGCTGGTTCATCAGTCCAACGGCCGGCGCGACCCGCTGTCGAGAAGTTGGAACCGCGTCTATGCCCAATTCGGTTTCGAGCGAGCGGAGTTCGGACTCCTGGTACGACCGTGGTACCGCATTCGCGAAGATTGGACTGAAGACAATAATCCTGACATTACAAACTTTCTCGGGCACGGCGATCTCGTGGCTACGTATCAATGGCGCCGCCACATGTTTTCACTGCTATTGCGGAGCAACGTCAATTTCTGGAATTTCCACGGGGCTGCTCAGTTCGACTGGAGTTTTCCGCTGTATCACCATCTCAGGGGGTACGTGCAGGTGTTCACGGGTTACGGAGAAAGCCTAATCGACTATAATCACTACCAGACCACGATCGGCGCGGGCTTTCTGCTCTTTGATTGGATGTAAGATTCGTCCAAAAGGAGCCTCTGGGCATTTCTGACTCGCGCGCATTGACGGCCGAGTCCACCCTGTCAATTATGACAGTTTGCAAGATTCGCGATTCGCATACGCTGAACCTGCGAATCGCGCTGAGAGAATACCGCCGCGTCCAAGATTTGCCCCGAATGGTTCGCAACACGGACGATATACCAATGACCCACCATTGGAGGGAACACAGATGAATATCTTCGGGAAGACAATTGCGGCTTTGTTCCTGGCGGTTCAATTTACGACGGCGCCGGTGAGCGCTTCAGCACAGGAGCAGGAATCGCTCAGAAAAGGCCTGTGGGAGATCATGTTGTCCCCGCAATACATGCTCGCGAAGAACCTCGGATTAGACGGCGGAACCACTGCGAAAATTGAAGACAACTGGGGATTCGGGCTTCAGATCGGCTATAACTTTAACGACCATTGGAATCTGGCAGGCTTGTTTTCCTGGAGTGAGCCCGATTACCATGCCCTCGTCCAGCCAACCGCGGGCAATCCCCAGCCGGCAAGAAACACGAGCGGGACGATCCAAATGAATACGTTCGGCATGGCGCTGACCTACAACATTCTCAAAGGGCCCTTGACTCCCTATATCGATGGAATGCTCGGCGGGACCTACGTGAATACCGACATTGCCGCAGGCCCTCCGCAGATCGGCTGCTATTGGGACCCTTGGTTTGGACAAATCTGCGGGGCCGTCCAGCCGACGAAGTCCGACACTTTCTTCACTTTTGGACTTGGCGGCGGGCTACGGTGGGACGTCAATCGCTGGCTGTTCTTTCGGGGCGGCGCACGATATCAATGGATAGATATTTCCAATACCGGCGTGCCTGGTTTTACGTTAGTCAAGCTCGATGTCGGATTCAAGTTCTAACCTGCAGCTTTTGTGGAGACGCAAAGGAGGATGCGATGCGATGGATGACACGGAGCGTTACGGCACTGACTCTTATCTCGTGCATGGGCTGCGCTTCTCAATCCCAGGAGAGCCGAAGCGCGGCTGGTTCCCAATCCCAATCCAAGACTCGGCCGAGCGCGACGGCGACCAGCCAGCGCGCGGACGCCACCAACGCCCAAATTCTGTTGGACAAGATCAAAGCGGATAAGAAGCTCCTGGTCGCGAACAACATGGACTTGACGGATGCAGAAGCGGCCAGATTCTGGCCCTTGTATGACGAATACCAACGAGGGTTGGATCAGGTCAACCAGAACCTGGCAAGCACGATCCTCGAGTATGCCGAGGCATACGACAAGGGGGCCATTCCCGATGCGACCGCGTCCAAATTGCTCGATGAAGCCTTGCTGGTGGAGGAAGCGGAGGTCGCCCTTAAGAAAACCTATGCCGCCAAGTTCACTGAGGTGCTGCCGGCGGCAAAAGCGGCCCGCTATCTCCAGATCGAAACCAAGATTCGGTCCATGTTGCGGCTCGACCTGGCACGCAACATTCCACTGGTGTCTTGAATCTTGTGAATGCGGCATAGTAGCGGGCCCTGTGTCGGTACACTTGTTCTTTCCCGCACGGATACAGCATCAGCGTGAAAGCAGGCCGAAATGCCGCAGACATTTCGTTTGTAACTGCACGGGATCGATCGGCTTCGAAATATAGTCTCGAGCGCCGCTTCGAACCGCGTACTCCAACGCTTCGCGATTTGACTCAGAGGACATGACAATTATCGGAATCTCCACACCTTGTTCATGCAATCTCTTGAGCACGGCCGTTCCTGGATACTCGCGCATGTCGTAATTCAATATGATGCCTTCAAATTGGCTATTCTTGAGCCATTCGTTGCTCAAGATCGCCGCCACATTCACCCAGACCACCTCAAACCCTATCGGCGCAAGAAATTCGCGTAACTTTCCCGTGCATTCGAATTCGTTGTCGAGCACTAAGATAAGATGCCGCACGAAGGGGGCTTTCGCAATGGGCTCATGAATGAACGGCATGTCCCTCGCTCGTCAGATCATGGAGAAGATATATAGGGGATAGCCGACAAATGACATCTGTCAAAAGAGGATGTCTCGTCCTTTGGCATGATGGACACACGTGAAGTCAGCTATGGCGGCCGACCTTCAGTCCCGGCCGGGTCGATGAATGACGCAAGGAGACGCAGCCGCCCGTCCGGGGCTGCCATATCGCTCGCGGCCTTCAACGCGTCGGCCAATCGATGCCGTACGCCGAAGCGGTTTCGTGAACTGCTCACTTCTGTGACCGGCCTTCTGCCTTACCGTAATCTGGTCTGCGGGTGGGGCTATCCACCGGGCTCAATCGGCTTTGTTTTCAATCACGGTTTTCCGGTTGAATTCCTGCGATGGTATCTCACCAAGGGAATGATTGGGAGAGCGCCGGTCTTTCAGGAATGGTTACGGACGAAAAAGAGCGAAATCTGGCTCGATGCGGCCAAGCGCCTCAAGGACCAATTTGACCCTGACCTTCTGGACCGAATCCTCAAATTCAATCTGCAATACTCGCTGAGCGGAGGCTTAGTGAGTCAAGACCTATGGGTTTATTTTACGGTCAACATGGGCTCGGAAGAGAGTTGTCAAGCGTACTTGAAACGATTTGAAAAGCTGGTCCCGATGTTGTGCCGGGCTCTGCAGCAAGCCTGCCCCCGCCCGTTGCTTACGGCGCGCGAGCAAGCCATTCTCGATCGCCGGGCAATGGGCGATCTCATCAAGCAAATTGCAGCTGCGCAAGGCATCAGCGAGCGCACGGTACGGATGCACCTCCAACGCATTAAGAAGAAGCTGTATACTGATGATCTCGTGAATGCCGTCGTCATCGCAGTCAGGAGCGGCATGCTGGATCGAGTCTGGAAGGAGTGGCGCTGACACCTCCATCTACCTTCATGCGACGCACGTCATCAAGAGCGCGCCGGTTCCGAGCAGGCACAGGCCGAGGGAGAAACGGAGGAATAGCCGCTCATATTCATTGACGGGGTGCATGACATGATAGCTCCCTCACAACGAAGCACCCTGGTACAAGATTCACTGAGGGCCCGTCTGCCACGGTGACACGGTATCTGAGCCCATCGGCAAAAAACATCTGTCAAAATAGGAGGCCCCTGTCATTTTTGACAGTTTCCTTGCCGGAAAACCGATGTACAAGATCCAACTCTCGGGTTGCGCAAAGATGCAATCGGTGGGCGGTTCGGATGCTATGGTGAAACTCGTCCTTGAGTGGTCCTTACCTGTCAAAATTGACAGTACTAGATACTCCCTCCCCGTGTTTACATGACCTAGCGGATATTTCGGCAAAGGCAAATACTTCGAAGTCATTTCGAGGAGGTGGCGCATGGCACGCACGGAGGAACATCGTCTTGAAGAAAGTAGGCTGAACACGGCGGGGGGAGAGATCATGAAGTCCAAGACCTCGTCGCTACATCCTGTGATCTATCAGGTCAACACTCGAGTCTGGCTCACCGACCTATCCGAGTCTCTCGGCCGACCAACAACGCTGGACGACATTCCGGATGGAGAACTCGACCGGCTGGGGAAGATGGGCTTCGAGTGGATTTGGTTCCTGAGCGTGTGGCAGACCGGTGAGGTGGGCAAGCGAGTTTCACGCGTCAATCCTGAATGGCGAAGAGAGTTCCAGGAAACCCTGCCGGATTTGCGTGAAGAGGATATTGCCGGATCCGGATTTGCTATTACCGGCTACACAGTGCATTCCGCGCTGGGAGGCGATTCGGCACTGGCGCGGCTCCGCGAACGCCTACGTAAACGAGGTCTCAAGCTTTTGCTCGACTTCGTTCCCAATCACACGGGTGTCGATCATCCGTGGGTGGAAAAACATCCGGAGTATTACATTAGTGGCAGTGAACAGGATCTGGAGAATGCGCCACACAACTATACGTGGGTTAGACGGAAAACGGGCGACTCGATCGTCGCCTACGGGCGTGATCCGTATTTCTCAGGCTGGCCCGATACACTCCAGCTCAATTACAGTAACTCCTCCCTGCAAGAGGCAATGATCGGAGAATTGCTCAAAATCGCCGGACAATGTGACGGCGTACGCTGCGACATGGCCATGCTCATCTTACCCGATGTCTTCGAACGGACCTGGGGGTTGAAAGCGGAGCTGTTCTGGCCAAAGGCTACCGAGCGAGTTCGCAAACAATCTCCAAACTTCATGTTCATGGCTGAGGTCTATTGGGATCGCGAATGGACCTTACAGCAGCAGGGATTCGATTACACCTACGACAAACGCTTGTATGATCGGCTGCGTGAAGGCCATGCCAGGCCGGTCCGCGACCATTTGCGTGCCGACCCGGACTATCAATGCAAGATGGCCCGGTTCTTGGAAAACCACGATGAACCTCGAGCCGCCGCGACGTTTTCACCCGGCATGCACGAGGCGGCGGCGGTGATCACGTTTTTGTCTCAAGGGATGCGGTTTTTCCATCAAGGACAGTTTGAAGGCAGACGGAAGCGCATATCACCACATCTGGTCAGAGCGCCACTGGAAGCGCCCGACAACGCCCTCCGTCTCTTTTATGATGACCTCCTAGGGGTGCTCCGGCGACAGATCGTTCGATACGGTCAGTGGCAATTACTCGATTGTAGACCGGCCTGGGAAGGCAACTGGACATCGGATTGCTTTCTGGCTTTTGCGTGGCAAGGACGAGATTCAGAACAGCTGCTCGTAGCCGTCAACTACGCCAGCACTCAGAGCCAGTGTTACCTTCCTCTTCCTTTGTCCGATCTCACGGGCCGCACGGTGCGATTCCAAGACCTGCTGTCCGCCGCCTGCTATGAGCACCATGGAGATGATCTCCAGTCACAAGGCCTCTACCTCGATATGCCGGCCTGGGGGTATCACGTCTTTGAGGTGAGCATGGCCAAGTAATGCGGAGGCGATACGTTTTCTCCGAAGAAACTTCAGCTGTCGCTTCTGGTTTGCACCGTGATGATACTTACGGGCTGTGCGGGAATGGGCCATTCACGATACGGAAAGTCTCCCTTTCCCCCCGTTTCGCCGTTCTGAATTCGTGGGCTTTGTAGCGGGCTGAGGAAACCATCTTTACCAATATACCCGCTCAATGAGAAACCCGACGATTCAGGCAAGAAGACCGGATCACAAATAGAGAGAAAACCGCGGCATCCTGGATGGACGGGTCAATACTATCCAGCTTGTTCGCATGATGAGGGTTAGTATCCCTCGCAATAATGTGCCTTTTCCATCAACCTTAATCATTTTTCGGGACGACACCGGGGTTAACCGTTGGTAAAGGGATTCGCCAAGTCGGCTGTTCGTGGACTCATCACACGAATACGCGTCCAGTTGGAATGGTGGGACCGCGAGATGCGGCGCGAGCATATGGAGCATCGCGACTACGACCGGGACGATTTACACACTCCCTGGCTCACTTATCAAACCGAGCGTGTGCTCGCCATCGGAGAAGGCAAATGCCGGCCCAGCTATACCTGGCCGGTCGTTCAAGCGGCCTACCTGGCGAAGTCACTGGGACAGACGCGTATCTCGGTCATCGAATTCGGGGTTGCTGGCGGCCACGGGTTGCTTGCTCTTGAGCGGGCCGCGGAAATTATCGAATCACTCTTTGACGTCGCGATTGACGTCTATGGATTTGACAGCGGTCGTGGCCTGCCGAAGCCCGTAGATTACCGAGACTTGCCCCATTTTTGGAAAGAATCATTTTACAAGATGGATGAAGAGAGGCTCAGGAAGAGATTGCATCGAAGTCATCTCGTAACCGGGCCAGTCGATGAAACTGTTCCACAGTTCCTCAAGTCCAAGCCAGCGCCCGTGGGATTTGTCTCCTTCGACTTGGATTACTACAGTTCGACCACCCAGGCCTTCAAGCTACTGCTCGCCGACCATTCGCTTCTCATGCCGAGGATCCATTGCTATTTCGACGATATTATGGGGCTCACCCACTCGGAATTCACAGGCGAGCGGTTAGCCATTCGCAAGTTCAATGATACGCATGAGTTCAAGAAGATCACACCCATCCCCGGCCTCCATTATTCTTTACCGCTACAGTACCGCCATGAACCGTGGCCGGAACAGATGTTTCTCTGTCATTTGTTCGACCATCCGATGTACACCTACTATGACCAGATTCATAAACAGCGGCAAAGGACCATGCTTGATCTCCAGGATGAATGATCGGTTCTGGATAACCGGTGAAAATGCATCATTGAGAAGGGCCGCTTGCGTGATGAATGCCTGAACGTGTCCACCAGTTCAACTCACTTGCGGAAGCCCAAGCCATTATTGAAGCCTGACGTGTGAACTATAACCATCACCGCCCCATTGCTGGCTCGGCCATCTGACGCCGAATGAGTTTCTCATCCAAGGTCAGACCATTCGGACTGCCGAAGAAGCCGTCCGCTCTGGTTAGGACCTGTCTCGGAAAGGGACCAACGTCACTCGTTGGTAATATGCTCCGCCATTCCCAGGAAGTATCTGTGACACACCGGAGGACGGTCATGATTCTCGCCATTGGGATCACACTGATCGCATGCGTGTCGGAACAGGAACAACGGCGCCAAGCCGAAGCGAGCTATCAGGCGAACTGTCTGGCCGAAATCGAACATCTCAACCGAACGGTGGCCGACCGGTGGGACCGCGGGATCGCCCAGGATGACGTGATCGTGCGCTGCTTTCCCGAGAAGGCTCAGCTGGCCGCTGCCTTAACCGCGTATGCGCGCGCGGCACAGACGGCGGTCCGAGCAGGCACAATCTTAGACGAGGATGCGTGGGCGGACTTTTCGAAATATACTCGAAGTCTCTATCGACAATATCGGCCGGCAGAGCTGCAACTCGAAGCCATCCGCATTCAGACGGCCGCCCAAGATTTGACGGAGTTGGGAGCTCGTAAAGGACTATCCGGTAGGACGAAAACACCGGGCGCACCGTATCAATCAACATGCGTACCGAGGTTGTCCCCGTAAGTCTCATGTCCCAGCCAGCAATCGGAGCGAAGCCTATTGGTAAGACGTCGTCGCAGCGAACAGCTTAGGGCTTCAATGACGTGAGCGCGAACCCGACATTCTCCACCCGCCTCAGCAGACCTCGAACTGGTCGACAGACCCTTGCCGGCCATCTCCCGACGCAGCAAACAGGTTCAGGACGGTGCCATGTCGACCAGGCACACAAGGGTCAACATGGAGTGTTCGCCGCTTGCGACCCTTGTCCGCCCATTGGTCCTATAATCTATGATGATACGGCTGTGTGCTCAGCACGGTGACAAATCGAATGGTACAGGGTGGGCAAGGGCAAGTACTAGGTGGTGAAAGAGGCCGTTAGATAGTGCTGCTTGGATATGCGTGCAAAAACCTGTCATCGGTGGTCAAACAAAACCCCAGAGGAGCCTCAGCATGCTTGACTAATCGCATGCGCGGCTCGTCGTACAACTTTCCAGGACCGGCTAGTCCTGATAGGGGTGCATCGTCTCGCCGAGATTTGGCACGTTTTCTTCACTCGGCAGGAGTACGTCCCGACTCACGATTTCCTATGCCTCGAAGGGCGCGAGGCAGACCGACCAGTTGGTCGCTGGCTCGATCCTTCTTTGCGGTAGCTACCCCAGGTGGTGTAATTAGATGTTCGCATTAGGTAAATCGAGCATAGCCACCACCTATCCGGGGCTTCGGATGGCTTTAATGAGTAAGAGCATTTAGACTTTTTATCGCTTCTCTCGCTGCATGGGCCACCCCAGGATCAACGTCTTCCAAAAACACCGTTATCTCCGTTTCCAGACTAGGAATCCCGATATCCGCCAGAATGGTCAATACTATGGGTAGTTGGAAACGGGCACGAAGCGCTTCGCGCAAAAGAGGGATGGAATGGTGTCTCGCCCTAACCAACAGAATGCCAGCGAACTGTCGAACAGGTTCCCTCGCTTCCAGAGCATGGATGAGCGTTCTCCCGAGCGGCTTGAATCCAGTAGTGCGCCAGAAAAGGTAAGCAACTAAAAGGCGAACAGATTGGAGGAGGACCGATGTGCGGGAAGTTGAACTCATTTACAGCATAGCCGGAACATCGTTGTCCTGCCATACTTCGGGCT
Organism: Nitrospiraceae bacterium; assembly: GCA_035250505.1. Taxonomy (GTDB): domain Bacteria; phylum Nitrospirota; class Nitrospiria; order Nitrospirales; family Nitrospiraceae; genus DASSBQ01. Next base: position 13,655 of record DATFFC010000131.1, read on the forward strand.
CGTGAGTTGCGCTGTGATCAAACCAAACAGGCAGCACATGCTCTGTAATTTCTGGATGTCCGAATCGTTGCCCGCCACCGTCAGCAAGTATGACTAAATCCATCTTTACTCTAATAGAAACCACCTTACCGATTTGGGCAAAGTTTGGGGCATATTTACTGAGGTGCACGGGACAGGAAAGTAAGATTAACTCCTTCACGTTCATGCCTTTAAAATGGGTTGTCAGCATCGCAACACTTCCACCATGGCTGTGTGCGATCAAACTTGGCTCTTTAGCCTGATGGTCGGACAACCAAGCGAAAAGCTGCTGTCCCCCCAAACTTCTCGCAGCATCGCTGTATCCTCCAGACCACGAGAACCGGTCAGGCTTATTATAGAGATCTGTTCGCACGGAACTGAGAATATAGGTATGGAAATCACCTTCCGGTTGCCACCACTGCTCTGTTTTGGCCCAGGTTCCATGAATTAGAAGACTCGTGGTCATCACCTGTGGAGGTCCGCCCTCTGGGTCGGGGGGAATCAGCCGCAGGAGTTGCGGACTTTCCGGAAAAATGTGGATGAGTGCTGTTGCGGATACCTCTCTGACGAGGGGATCGCTGCTTTGCGTGCCTCTGCCAAGGATAACAATCAATTCGCCGGGTTCGAGAGTCAACTCAAAATAGGCAGCCGCCGCAGATACTCTGACGATCTCAGATGGTGATGACAAACACGTTTCTAAAAGCAGCGCAGCGTGCTGAACTGTAGGCTCACGATGGAACACTTCGGCCACGATGGCAATCGTCTCACCACCAGGTAACGAACGCAAATAATCACCAGTCTCTAAGGCACGCTGTATTTCCCTTCTGGAAAACCGGAGCCCATTTCTATTGGTCACAGAGGGGACTTGAAGAGCGGCTCGGTCGTCCGCTTCCCCATAAAACTCTCCCCGGAACGGTGATTCTTGAAAACGTTGCCT
>DATFFC010000132.1:0-17919 GCA_035250505.1 Nitrospiraceae bacterium
CGTAATCAGGAGCACCCCGATGACTTCGCGCTGTACGTGGGATGGGCCGGAGGAGGTACTGCGGGCGTCACCGCGCTTCGCCGTGGTGGATACACCCATAAGTTGGCATGCTAGCACAGGAAAAGGGTCATTTCAAACGGCGCAGCGTCGGAATTGTGCGTCATGAGGCGGCTGACGAACGGCGGGCCCTCCGGCGTCGCCATAATGCGACCACCTGCATGTCTGCTTGCAATTGTTTCAACTTACCGCGGGCTCCTAGAAGGCTGCGTCGAAACGTCGCAATGCCGTCACCCGCTCGCCCAGTGCGCCGACGGATTGAAATTGCCGCTATGGCGAACGCCTCCGCGCCCATCCGTTCCAGCCGCCGAGAGAGATGTGTGTACATCTTGCACCGTTCCGTAGACACCTGCTTGGTTTGGTAGAGAGGCGGCTGACGAAAGAGGAGAGTCGGCGATCGATGTGCCTTCGCGCTACGCAGCCTAGCTGCTGTAGTGAACGAAAGACCGGCTCTGGCTCCCCCCAGCCCCCATATCGGAATATGGGGGATTCCGATCTGCCTTCGGCGGTCGGGCCTCGCTCGGTATTTCGTTCCACACACCAGCACGCCTCGGCCGCAATGCGCTCAGAACACCGATCGCCGACCTGACGATACTTCGCCAGCATACGCAATGCCGTCTCCCGCTAGGCTATTCTGGCCGGTGAACTAAAACCCCGCTATGGCGAATGCCTGCGCATCCCATCCGTCCCACCCAAGCAGAATCTCCCTGGCTGGACGGTGCGCCCAAACGGTGCTGGCCGTGATGCGATGAATGCCCGAGCCATTCCGATAGGGACAAACTGCGTCGCTGCGCCTTCCGAATTATCGGATCGGCTTCGCTGTCAACCGTAGCTGTTCTCCCTTTCTCGAGCGCCACGTCCACACCTCTGCGCGCATCCATTCCAGCCAAGGCGGGATAGTGCAAGCAGTTGCTAAGCACGACTCGGCCGCAATGGCGCTCCGCTGCTCGCTCATGCATCTCAAAATGGGACTCGCTCTGCCGTTGATTTCCCGCTGAGAAAAGGGTATCCCTCTGCCCACGGGTTTCCAGCAGATGCGTTCATCTCTTAAGCTGGCATCTTGACAGTAAAGGTCCCTGATGAGCCGTATCGCCTTAACTATCTCGCTCGCCTTCCATTGGAGGAGAGCGTCTCGATGCTCCAGCTCGACAAAATGGAACACCCGTTTGCCTACACGTTGGAAGTTCTGACAGACGATGGTCCGAAAGAGCAGACTGTCGATCTGGTCGAAACCTTCAACTATCTGCTCGGCCTCGATGTCCATAGGTTAGAAAGCTGGGAGAACGAACACGATAAGCCCAAGGGCAAGCCACGCCGTTATCGCGTCGTGAAAGGCCAAGACCGGAGTGGGAGGCGATATCTCGTTGTCTGGCGGGACATGACAGACCTCAATCCGAAGGCCGAACGGGAATTTCTAGAGGCACGGCTCAAACAAGAAAAGGAGCCATTCGATCAAATGTTTGTCAATGGTGACAGCGCGACTCCAGGGTTTGAAAGTTTGGACGGCCTGTTCAAGCGACTGATGACGGAGTGATGTGAACTAGTCGTGGTTACAGATCATCTCCAATGAAGCTGGCTGGGAATGCCCTGATTGCCAGGGCAAAGGTCAGCGATTACCTCCTGGCATGGAGGCCGGAGAACGATAAATCGCAGTTTCTCGCACTAGCCGGCTACACAGTTGCCCAACCAGACCGGCTGGTGGACGACATTCGGACACAGCTCCTGCCCTTAGACGCACAGATTGAAGAGATGACCGAGTATGGGCAAAAGTACCGGATCAGCGGAACTCTCATTGGTCCGAATGGGCAGGCGTTACATGTCGAGACTGTCTGGATGGTTGAATCGGTGAGTGGAGTGACCAAATTCATTACGCTCTATCCGGCGAAGGGAGTCTGATATGGCCTTTGAACTGTTCAGCAAAGTGGCACTCAAGGTCGATGTGCCTTCGCACAAACTCCGGAAAGGCGATGTGGCCACTATTGTAGAGACCCATGCTGGCCGTTCTGGAGAAGAACCGGGATATTCGTTGGAAGTCTTCAATGCGGTCGGTGAAACGCTCGCGGTGGTCACTGTGCGGGCATCCCAAATCGAGCCACTGACGAACAACGAGGTCCTGCATGTGCGTCGACTGGATGAAGTCTCCGCCTGAGTGATTGTCTCTATAAATCGCCCCCGTTCCTGCCTATGACCTTTGAACGGCATCTCCTTCTCAACCGATACTTTCTTCGTATTCTCGGGTTTGACGACGTAGAGGAATTAAAAACTGTTTGGACCGCGTGCTGCGTCGAGATTACCGAATCCTAAATGAGGAGGGACCCGACGCAGGAGTTCTTTTCAAAGGCGTCGGCTAAAGAACTGTCACCATTTTGAAGCAATCCTCAGGATACAGACAATCGGGTCCTATTAGTCCTCCTTGACCGGTCGCCATTCTCATGACCGCATCGAGACGAGTGTGGGGCGACATTGCGGCCGAGACGTGCTGATCGATGACCCCGCGATCTCTTGCCTTGGCTGTAAGGGATGCGTGCGAAGGGTTGCCCGTGGCGCCAATTGCCGAACGGAAATCCGTGTCCGACAGCAGCGCCGTCCGCCTTGTTGACGAATCGGTGATTGGTGGCTGAGCGCCTTGCGGCCGAGACGTGCTGATGTGTTGAACGAAAGACCGAGCGAGGTCCGACCGCCGGAGGCGGATCGGAAACCCCCATTTAGAATGGGGGCTAGGGGGAGCCGGAGCCGGTCTTTCGTTCACTACAGCAGCTAGTCGAGGCTGCGGAGCGCGAAACACCAATTACCGATTCCCTCCTTCGTCAGCCACGGCTTTCTTTTCGCGCGGGAACGGGGCGGGACGCTGACGCCTATCTTCGTGACGCCGACGCACCGTTCGTCAGCCAAGGCTTTCCGGACGCGGTTCATCATCCAGCGCGGCCGCCAGCGCGAGATAGTCGTCCAGCGACAGGCTTTCGGCGCGCCGGCCGCCGGCGATGCCGCACCGGCTCAATGCAGCCGTGACAGAATCGGCGGCATACCCTTCGTCGCGGAGTGAGTTCACGAGAATCTTACGGCGATGTGCAAAGGCGGCGCGGACCAATCGGATAAATCTTGCCTCATGCGCCGCATCCAACAGTCGAGCACTCTTGACTTGAAGATGCACCACGGCCGATCCGACGGTCGGCCTGGGCCGAAAGCAGTGAGCCGACACGCGAAATGCCACCGTCACGGCCGCCCTGTACTGCGTCAGCACCGACAACACTCCGTACTCCTTTGTATCGGGCTTTGCCGCCAACCGCTGCGCCACTTCCGCCTGCATCATCAAGACCAATCGATCGATCTTGTGTGAGGACTCCAATAGTTTGAACAATACCGCAGTCGAGACATAATAAGGCAAGTTGGCGACGACGACCGTTCCCTCCGGCAGACCTCCATACTCGAATTCCAACGCGTCGCCGACGCGCAGGTCGAGATTGGGACAGAAGTCGGTGAGGATCTGCGCGAGCTGGCGATCAATTTCGATAGCAATGACTTTTCGGGCCTGGGCACAGATGGCGCGAGTCAAGATGCCGCGGCCCGGCCCGATTTCCAGTACGGTCTCATGTGGCTGGATGGCCGCGAGCGCAACGATCTTGCGGACGATGTTCTGATCGATGAGGAAATGTTGGCCGAATCGCTTCAGCGGAGGGGGAGGTGATGGAGACATGAACCGGCTAGCCGGGCCCGAGCTTTTGCACGCGCGCCCGCACGGCCGTGAGCTGCGTCCGGTAGAAGTCCACCTCATCGTTGAACTCGTCCACCAAATCGTTCGTAAAAGACGGACCGGGACTCGTTTTGGAGAAGCCCTGTCCCTCTTGCTGATTCACCTGCTTCGTCAGGACGTCTGCGGTGCGAAGTTTCCATTTCATCACCCGCTCGCGGCCTGCCACGGCATTTAACGTGTCATTCGTCTCTTTGGCGATCCCGTCCAGTTCCTTGAGCTGCTGTTCGATCACCGCGAGCGCTTGCGTCATGTCCGGCATCTACTGCTCCTCATTCGCACTTCGAAACTCGAAATCCTAAATTCGAAATTCCAAGCTCAAAACTCCGGATTCGAGGATCCGAAATTCGAGATTCGAGCTTCGTGATCCGATATTCCCGCCTCATTCGGACGTCGACATTCCAAACACGAATTTCGAAATTCGAGATTCGAAATTAGGTTCTGGGGGTCCTCTTCGCTGCCAGTCGCGACGCGAGCCTGATCGCTTCAAGCAAACTGCCCGGGTCCGCCACGCCCTTACCGGCAATATCATAGGCGGTGCCGTGATCGACCGAGGTCCGAATAATCGGCAACCCGACCGTGACGTTCACGCACGTTCCGAACGCCACGAGCTTCAGCGGAATCAAGCCTTGGTCATGGTACATCGCGACGATTCCGTCATAGGCACCCCGCGCGGCTTTCCCGAACAAGGTATCGGCCGGCATCGGATCGCTGGCATCGATGCCCGCTGTTCTCGCCTGTCGTACGGCCGGGAGAATCTTCATGCCTTCTTCGTCACCGAACAGCCCATGCTCGCCGGCATGAGGATTCAGTGCCGCCACCCCGATTTTCGGCTTGGCAACGCCGAAAAAGTCGCGCAACCCCAGATGTGCGAGTCTGATCGCCTTCACAATCCGATCGGGCGTTAATTGAGACGAAAGATCTTTGATGGCGACATGGGTGGTCGTAAACATAATCTTCAGCGGCCCTCCCATGATCATCATTCCGACTTCTGCGCTCTGCGTGAGATCTGCCAGCAGCTCGGTATGGCCGGGATAGTGGAAGCCGGCCATGTTCATCGCCTCCTTGTTGATCGGCGCCGTGACAATGCCGCCGATGCGGCCCGCCCGCGCAAGCTCCACACCTTTCTTAATGAAAGCCACGGAAGCCGCGCCGGTCTCCGGCGCGGCGACGCCCATTTTGAACCGACCGATGGGCTTCTCGAGCGGATCGAGCACGATAATCCGGCCGGCTTTCGGCAGTAATTCACGAACGTCATCTCCTACCGGCACGACTGTGACTCTAAGTCGTAAGGCTTTCACCGTCTCTTCCATCACCGAACGTGACCCAATCACCACCGGTCGGCAGAGACGGGTGACAGCCTTCCCTGCCAGTGCCTTTGCGACGACCTCCGGCCCGATCCCGGCCGGATCTCCCATGGTCAACCCCAAGACCGGCAGACGGGAAGCGGAACGCCGCCTTGTTACGCGGCGTTTTGGGTTCCGAGTTTTGAGTTGTGAGTTCCGATCTGCTGTCTTAGCCATCAGCTATCAGCCATACGCTCTTCAGGAATGGCTATACAGATACACCGTATACCCCAGATACAACAAGGAGGCGGCGCCCAGGAGCCAAGGACGCCAATGACCGGCCCATAGCAGCTGGAGGAAACTGAACGTCATCGCCACGACCGCCAACACCATGGTCGCTAAAGCCGTGGTATCCAAGGTCCACTGAGTACCCACAAGCCCGACCGAGACGGGGAACGTGCCTTGAAATACCATCGCCCCCGTCACGTTCCCCACCGCGAGCCGGTCTTTCTTTCGGTAGAGCCAGAGAAAACTATTCGACATCTCGGGCAGCTCAGTGGCAAGGGGTGCAATAAGCAAGGCCAGGAGCAGCGGCGATACGCTCAGCTCGGTCGAGAGAGATTTCGCCGCCGTGACGAACAAGTGGGCGCCGGCGATCAATCCACTGAGACCGAGAACGCCTTGCACCCCGATCATGGAAAACGACGGGTGACGGCTGCGGGGCGCTAAGACCAACGGCTCCACGTGACTGCCCTGCTGACCCTCTTCATCGGAGACCGAAAACTTCATCTTCATATAATAGATGTAGAGCAGGATCAATCCGATTGCCACCGCGACATGCAACGGCTTCGAGGGGATAAAGACACAGGACAGGGCAAGGCTGTAGGCGATCAGAAAAAATAAGAGATCGGCCCGTACCTCCCCATAATCGAGTGTGAACTGGGCCGGTCTCTTGCCGAGCCTCGCATAGAGCAACAGCAACATGGCAAGAATAGGCAGGACCAATGTGCTGAGCATGAACGGCGCGCCCAAAATGGCTCCCAGCCCTACCTCCGTCCGTTCTTGACCCGAGCCGAAGAAAATCGCGATGACAGGGATAGAGGTCTCGGGCAGTGTCGTGCCCACCGCGGCGAACACACTGCCGACCGCTCCCTCCGATACTTTGAGCCGCTTCCCCAACCATTCGATGCCGTTGGTAAAAAGATGACACCCTCCCAACGTGATGACCACGGAAGCGACAAAGAGCCCGGCGTACGTCAGAATCGTGAGCACGCTATCGCTTTCTCGTCCGGTTCGCAGACCCAGCCGGTCGGCGCTTGGTTCTCTCCTGCAGCCGATAGGCCACGAGCGCGTCCTCCATGATATCCTTGACGGGCCGACCAGTACGCTCGGCGATGCGCTTGCAGTCGAGATACTCCGGCGCGGCTTTGGTCCGGCCTCGACTCACCTCGGCCAGTTTAATGCGCACCGTTCCGCCTGTCATCGACAGAGACACGAACCGGCGGGGCAGCGTGCGGCGCTGGATCTCCTGGACCCGCAGACCCAGCGCCGTCGTATCCCGGAAGAGAACGGCCGACGCGGCATCCATCTGCTCCGGCGGCACGAGCACGGAGAGCGCCACACCGGGACGCCCGCGTTTCATAATCATGGGGGTGAGCGTGACATCGAGCGCGCCCGCGGCAAAGAGCCGGTCCATGACCGTCTCATAGGCCTGAGGCGAGAGGTCATCGAGGTTGCTGGCCAACTCCACGATTCTGTCGGTGTGATCGGCGCTCCGGGGGTACCGCTCGCCGATAAAGACCCGCAACACATTCGGCCAATCTTCAAAGTCGGCTGTCCCGGCCCCGTAGCCCACATGCTGCGTCCTCAGGAGGGGCATCGATCCAAAGTCTTCAGACAGAGCCCGCAACAGTGCCATCCCGGTCGGCGTCGCCAATTCCCGTGACGGTCCTTGGCTGTATATCGGCATTCCACGTCCCAAGGCTGCGACCGCCGGTCCGGGCACGGGCAGAACTCCATGGGCCGATGTCGTGGTACCGGCTCCTACATTGATCGGCGAGGCCGTGATTCGCTCCACCTGCAGCGCCTGCAGCCCCCACACGCTTCCCACGACATCGACGATGGAATCGATCAGACCTACCTCATGGAAGTGCACGCGTGATGGAGAGACCCGATGAGCCGCCCCTTCCGCATGCGCCAGTTCTTCGAACACGGCGCGCGCGCGGTCTTTGACCGGCCCCGGAAGCCCGCTCCCTGCAATGAGACTATGAATCCGCCGGGACGGCAACGGGACGCGCACTTCCCGTGCGATGACGACATCGACCTTCGTCGCATGCAGCGCTCCTCGACACACCTGCTTTTTGGTCAACTTGTAGCCGTCTAGATTCAGCGAGCCGAGCGCCTGCACCAGCTCCTTGAACGGAAGGCCCGCATCCACCAGAGCGCCCAGTACCATATCGCCGCTGATTCCGGAGAAACAATCGAAATGCAGATGCCGTCCCACGCTGCGAACCTCACATCCAGGCCATCGGACCGGCGGCCATCTTACTCGACGCCCTTACCGACGGCAATGATTAGCACTTCGATTGACAGTCTTCCATGGCTATGTTATTCCCCGATACAGATGCTCGAATCGAAACCAGATGCAGTGATCGCGCGATGAGCACCTTGCGCCCATCGTGCCCCACCTTCGTCATATCCCGGCTTAGCCGTCTTTTTTTCGCCGCCTTGCCTTTCGTCGTTGTTTTCCTGCTCGGAGCAGAAGACCTCGGCGCCAAGCCCAAGCAAAAGAACGCTCCGGTTCGCGAGCCGGATCTGAAAATCCTCAATCTGACGATCGGTCCAATTCCCTATACACCGAATCGAGGACCATTGGACTTTACGGTTGTGGTGCAATTGCCCAAGGAGGTCGATGACGGCCTGATGCTGGAAGTCTCGTCTCTCGTCACCTCGTCGTCCATGACGTCCCTGCGCTTCCTGTCGAGCCGGCAGCCGATCGCCGATCACCAGTCTGCGACCATCATCGCGGGCTCTCCCGCAAGCGAAGCGCAAGAGCCGAAGCGCGTGCGCATTCATCTGAGCTGGGACGGGCTCGACCACAACAAACAGCCTGCGCCACCCGGTTCCTATGAGTATGTGGTCCGCGCAAAGCTCTTGAGAAACGGCGAGAAGGGACAGAAGACGCAGATGTCGTCGTGGCCGAAAAGAGGTTCATTCCTCATCAAATAAGAACCCGACCTTGCTTCATACCATTTCACCGCCATCAGCACCGGTCATATTGATCCTGTGCGCCAGGCAGCCGGCTCCGAAGCCGTTGTCGATATTCATGACCCCGACGCCGGCGGCACAGGAATTGAGCATCGTCAGCAGCGCCGCCAAGCCGCCGAAGCTCGCCCCATAACCACGACTCGTCGGGACTGCAATGACCGGCTGGCGCACGAGTCCCCCGACGACGCTCGGCAGGACGCCGTCCATTCCCGCCGCAACAACCAGCACGCGGGCCCGATGCAAGCGCTCTTGTTGGCTCAACAAGCGATGCAGGCCCGCCACACCGACGTCGTAGAGGACGTCGACGCGGCTCCCCATGATTTCGGCAGTCACACGCGCTTCCTCAGCGACCGGGATATCGGCGGTCCCGGCTGTGATGATGAGCACATGCCCTCGGCGCGTCTGAGCCGCCGGAGGTACCGCCACCACCCGGGCCTCCTCGAAATATCGAGCACGCCGGTTCAAGCGGCAGAGGGCTCGCGCGGCACGGGGACCGATTCGGGTCGCCAAAAACGGCCCTTTTCGGCTGAGCAGGCTCTTGGCAATGCCGAGGATCTGCGCATCGGTCTTCCCCTCGCAGAACAACACCTCAGGAAATCCTTGGCGAATCGAGCGATGGTGGTCCAACGAGGCAAAACCCAGATCCTCGAACGGCAACGTCCGCAATCGTTGCAGCGCAGCCTCAACGGTCAGCGAGCCGGATCGTACCCGGTGAAGGAGGGCGCTGAGCTGTTCCGCTGTCATGCCGGATTCTTTTCTTCCTTCGCGCCCCGCTCCATGAGATCCCCCACAGCTTGCCGGCACGATTTCCCTGAGAACAGCACATTGTGGACTTCCTGGACAATCGGCATATCGACATGATGCCGCCGCGCCAACCCCAACGCCGCTCTCGCAGTACGTACCCCTTCTGCAACCGCCTGCATGCCGGCCAGGATGGTTTCCAACCGCTCGCCCTTTCCCAGCCGCATGCCGACCGAATGGTTGCGGCTCAATGCGCCGGTACAGGTCAAGACCAGATCACCAACCCCGGACAAACCGTAAAACGTTCGTGGATCGGCCCCCATAGCGACGCCGAGCCGGATCATCTCGGCCAGGCCTCGCGTGATCAAGGCTGCGCGCGCATTCGCGCCCAGGCCCAAGCCATCGACGACTCCGGCCGCCAAGGCTATGACGTTTTTCAAGGCGCCACCCAGTTGCACGCCGATCAGGTCGTCATCTGCATAGACCCGAAAGCCGGGCGTCATCAACAGCGATTGCAGCCGCTTCGCAAGCTCGGCATTCCGGCCCGCCAGACAGAGAGCCGCCGGCTTCGCATGGCTCACCTCGGCCGCGAAGCTGGGACCGGAGAGCACCAGCAGGCGCGCCGCCATGGCAGGAGGCAATACCTCTTCCATGACTTCCGTCATGAGTTTGAGACTGTCCTCCTCAATGCCCTTGGTCGCGCTCACGAGCGGTACGGGGCGAGCCAGCGATCCAGCCATTTGTCGCAATACGGGCCTGGCTGCATGAGAAGGTACCGCGAATATCAGACAATCGGCGCCTCGCGTCGCCTCCGCCAAATCGTTCGTCGCCTTCAGCGAGGCCGGCAGCCGCACCGAGTCCAGGTAGAAGGAATTTTCCCGCTTGCTGCGGATGACCTCCACGACTTCCTTCTCATAGGCCCAGAGCGTGACAGCGAGGCCTTTCTCGGCGAGGTGGCGGGCGAGCGCGGTGCCCCAGGCGCCGGCTCCTATGACTCCTATTGAGCTGATCGCAATCGGTTCAGTCATTCCGTTACGTACTGGTGAGGTCAATTCGAATGACCCGGCGGGATTCGTCAACGTGGCGGATTATAGGAATCGGGTTTCACCACTGTCAACGGAGCAGAATACAACCTGCCGCGGTGGACATGGAGCCATATTCCCGCTAGGCTCTAGCCTCCACGCTCGCATGGCGGAGATATGAAACGCTGCCCTTCCTGTCAACAAGAACTTCCGGAGATCAGCCGATATTGCACACAATGCGGCAACCCGGTTGAAGGCAAGGCCGGTGCGCGCGTTTCCGACGTGGCGCCGGTCATGAAACGGGAAGATCTGAACATCACGGTCCTGTACGGGATGGTGGCGGCATTGGTGCTTGCCCTGTTGTTTCCCCCGTGGGAGACACCCGCTTCACAGACGCCTGAGTTCCTGGGCCTTCACTTCATTCTGAATCCCCCTCGTCCCGACGCGGTCATCAGCCGGTTGCTGCTCACCATCGAGCTGACGACCTTGACGATCGCCGGCCTCTACTTGTCATTTCTATTTCGGAATAAGTAAAGCTTGAGGGAACCGGCTGAATCGGTCGCGAGGCTTGTCGTACGACGGCGGCGGAAGGGGCGGTTCAGTCAAGGGCGAGCGTGAGACATTTGGCGGAGCCGCCGGACTTCATGAACTCGTGGAGAGGCACGGGATGGCTGCGGTATCCACGGGCATCTAAAAGCGAAACGGCGTCGGGGCAATCCGCCGGAAGGACCACGTTCTTGCCGACGCAGACGGCATTGCAGGCAAACTTCAGCGCTTCGGATTCTTTGACCGCCAAGAGGCGGTCGGCACTGATCCGTTCGGCGATCGCCCGCCGTCCATACTCGTCAAACGCGGCAGGGAAGTACAGGAGCTCGCCGCCGCTCAGCGGACAGAAGCACGTATCGAGGTGGTAGAACCGACTATCAATCAGTTCAAGGGGGATAATTTCCCGTTGGAACCATTCGCTGAGCCGAGGAAAGGCCCGAATATCCGAGCGCTGTCGATAGCCGCCGAACCAGTCGTCCGGGAAGCCCAAGAGATCGCCGGCTCCCTCAAAGAAACAGTCCTTCTCAAGCGTGAATACGTCATAGCCCTGTTCGCGAAACCAATTCTCGAAATGCGCCTCTTCCCGTTGTCGCTCAGGATGCCGGAAGCGGCTCAAGGCCACGCGCCGGCCGGCAACGACCCCGGCATTGGCGGTAAAGACCAGATCGGGCAAGCCCGGCACCGGCTTCATCCGTTCCAGTGCCACGTTCAGCCTCTGTTCCAAGACCTCCATCAAAGCTCGCCATTGCCGCGCCGCATTGTCCGCCACCACGGCATTGGACCGCAGCATCCAGGGATTGATCTCGTAATCGATCCGAAAGTAGTCGGGAGGACAGACCAGAAGGCGGCTCATGGTTTCCACCCCAACTCACGCGCAAGTTCCGTGAGAAACGAGGCGGCGTCCATGACGACACCGACCGCTTGAAAGGTTCCCCGGTCGGCGAGCTTGGTCGGCACGGCAGGATTGACATCCACGCACACGGTAGGAATGGAGGCTGGAAGGAGATTTCCCGTCGCGACTGCGTGGAGAGTGGAGGCGATCAATAATGCCAGTCCTGTCCCGGGAATCGCCGCGCGCATGGCGCGCTGCGCCGCGACGGAATCGGTAATGACACCGGGCAGGGGGCCGTCATCCCGGATCGTGCCCGCCATAACGACCTTCACGCCTCGTCGCACGGCGGCGGCCAGAATGCCCGAGCTGATGAGGCCGCTTTCCACGGCTGTGTGAATGCTGCCGAGCGCGCGGATGCGGTTGATCGTACGGAGATGATGCTCATGCCCATGGGGCACCGCGCGTCCGGCCGCCAGCCCGTACCCCAACGACGTCCCGTAGAGAGCGACTTCCAGATCGTGAGCAGCCAGCGCGTTCCCACAGAACAAGACCTGAACATATCCCTCGTCAATCAGCCAGGCGAGCGCGTCTCGTCCTCCTGCATGAACGATCGCCGGCCCTCCCGCCAGCAAGACCTTTGAGTCGGGGACTCCCTGCCGATACGCCTCACGCAGCATCGCCATCCGTTTCGCCACGTCCGCGATGACCGGATGATGGGGCCGTTCCGACGAAACCACGGAAGCCATGAAACTGAACACGTCCCGCTCCTTTGGACGCTCCAGCGGAATGACCCGGATGCCTTCGCGGCCCGTTACGATGAGGTCTCCTTTCGCGACATCCCCCATCGGAACCGCTCGGGCTTTGTTCTTGATCGGGTCGATGACGACGGCAAGATCCATTTCGATGGCATCCACGTCGATCCATTCGCCTTCGAGACGAACCTGCGTCGCGAGGTGTGTTGTGGCATAGAAGCCATCCGGCAAGACTCCGTCCGAGGGAGCCGGCTGGTATGAGCAATCCAATTCGCGCTCGACGGCGGCCCCATGGGGCTGGATGGCATGAAGGATGTCGGTCAGCAGTCGAAGCGAAGCGGCTCGGACAACAATCTTGGCCCGAGACGAATCCTCCCTGGTCGCGCCGATCTGCATTTCCTTGAGGTCGAAGGTGCCGCCCATCATCAACACGGTATCGAGGACTTTCGCGAGGATCAGAGAATCGATGATGTGGCCTTGGAGGATGACGGTCTCATGGAAGGACGACATGGAGTTATTGTACACCAGGATCGGCGACCCGGCCCGTCTATTCCGTTTTCATCACCTCCCGCAGGAGGCTCGTCGCATAGGCACCGGGAGGAAGCGAAAAGGAGAGCGTCAGCCGGTCCTGGTCGAGGCGCCAGGCGAGATCCTTCGGCTGTATGCGAAGGGCGCGTCGCTCGCCGCGAAATCCGCAGTCGCTTGCCGCTTCGATCAAACCTTCGGGTGTCGTTCCCGCTTCTTCCGCCGCCGCTCGCTCCATCTCGCCCGGCTCACCGGATGCCCAGGGCGCCCGTGAGCCGAACAGAACTCCCGTCGGACTAATCTCGAACCGATCGACCCGAGGTTGCTCGGCCGTGGCGTCGGTCACCGGGAAACAGGCCCCATTCTCATGCTTCATCGCCCAGTCTCCGATGAGCAGATGATCGATCCGATCGATGCGTCGCGCCAGCAGCCTGTTAAAGAGATGGGACTGGTAGGCACTCACGTACCACTGTCGCTTTGCGCGGCTCATGCGTGCCCGGCGCTCCGGGTCGACCAGTAATTGCGCACCGATTCGATAATTCAGACCGTCCCGTCCCTGCCGCTGCCGGCCGAAGTAATTGGGAACCCCGCGGCGCTCGAGCACGGTCAAGGCCGCCCGGACATGGGGCTCGGCATCCTGAACGACACTCCGCACGATGATGGAAAAGCGATTGCCTGCATGGTGCCCTTTTCGAAGCCGATTCCTGTGATAGCCGAGAATCTCGACGGCCGTCAGTCGGTCATCCAACCGGATGCGCTCCAGCTTGGCCGGTGTGATGCCTTGAATGGAGACCAACTGACTCGTGACCGCCTGTGCATCCTTGAGTCCTGCCACCCCGATACACTTGGTCTTCACGCCCAGCACGGATGAAAGCCGCGCCACGAGATCGGGCGTGGAAAGGTTGCGTTTGGTGATCCGCACATACAGATGTTCTCCTTCACCGCGAGGAAGGTAGAGCGGACATTCGTCCACGCGAAAGTCTTCCGGGGCGTCCTTGATTCGGCCCCCGACACCGGGAATGCCGGCGGTCAAGAATGGCAGTATTTCTGTGGGTGCAGTCGAAGAAACCATGATCCGCGACGTTTCCGCCTCCCGAAGACCTGTCGGAAGTAAGGGTGGTTACATGGCCCGGCCGTGGTATACTCTTGTCAACGCCTCATCAGTCGAACCTGTCCACAAAACAGCACCGCCATGGTTCACCGATCTCTCGGCACGGTTTTGATTCTGTATTTATCGGCCGCTTCATTGCTGCCGGTGTTTGCCCCTCGTTATGCCGGCGCGGGCCCATACGAGTCCATCGATGTGTTTCGCCAATTTACGCAGCATATCCGTCGCCAAGCCGATGCCGATAAGCGCGAATTCGCCGTGGCCAGCCGGTGCATGAACTGGCTCTACCGCCGAGAACACCAGAAACCCGCCCCGCCGGCCGTCCAAGGGATCACCTGGAACGGCGCCCATGCGACATCAGGGTCGTCGTCCCAGGATTGTGAGGCTCGCTATCCCGGCGGTCTCGACGCGGTTCGCAAGGATTTTCAGCGGACCCAGACTTCGCTGTCCGTCACCTTGACCTTCTATGAATTCGCGCTCGTCGGGGACGGCGATGACAACGGCGTGTATAGTTCACGGGAGTTGCAGGATGTTCTGCACGCGCTGGGACTGCCGCCTGAATCCATGCAAGACGCCGTCGGCCATGTCACGGCGTTGAACGGCCGCTTTGATTCCATACACAAGAGCCTCTCGCTCGAATCGCTGATGGCCTACATGAGCAAGCTTTATGAACAGGGCTATCGTTTTACCGCCGCCGACAAAGCCAACCTGGATCGGGTAATGGAATGACCCCTCGGGCTCTCCGGTGGCAGGAACTCGCCAGAATCTGGATCGGCCATTGGCTGAGCCGTCCATTCCACAGAGTCTTTAACCTTATCCCTCACGTGCACTTCGGACTGTCGCACCTGCATGTCTCCCACCTCAAATGCGCGCATCCGCTGTTGGCCGGACGCCGGGCTATCCACTTGAGCGACTTGCACCTGGATCGGTATCTGCCCCGTCACGACGAGGTGGTGCAGACCGCCGCGGCCTTGCGGCCCGATTGGATCTTCATCACAGGTGATTTGATCAATGTGCGCGATGGATTGCCGCACCTGCTGCGTTTCTTGGCGGAGCTCCGCAAGTCGGCGCCGGTCTTTGTCGTGCTCGGCAATCATGATTACTACAGCGGTGTCCGCACCGACGAATTTGCCGAGGCGTTCGATCGTCACAAGATCATCCTTCTGATCAACCAGGTCAGTTTCCTGACGGTACCTGGAGGCGAGCTCGCGATCGTCGGCCTCGATGATCCCTCCCTTCATCGGGCCGATCTCGGCTGCATTCCATCGGCCAAGCCCGACCGCTACACCCTATTGCTGGCCCATGCGCCGAGCATCCTCGATCAATTGCATCGCGAGCATCACGTCGATCTCGGCCTTTGCGGGCATAGCCATGCGGGGCAATGGCGGATTCCATTCGTTCCGACATTTTGGCTCCCACCCGGCTGCAACGGACGCCTGGGCGGATTGTACGAAGCCAACGGCCACCGGCTCTATGTCAATCGCGGCCTCGGGTGGTCGGTGTTACCGATGCGGTTGAACTGCGCGCCCGAGATGCTGCTGATCGAATGGACGTGAGATAGAGCAAATAGCCGATAGCGTATGGCTGATGGCACAGACACAGAAAGAGCTGATGGCAAATAGCAGATGGCTGATGGCCTATGGCACAAGTGAATTCAATGGCTCTTTGTTCGTACCATACGCTATATGCTATAGCTCTTAGTGACTTCCCTGCTATCAGCTATTCGCTATCAGCTATTCGCTATCAGCTATTTGCCATCAGCTATACGCTCCTCTCCCCTACGGAATGCGTTCCACTGCCTCGCGCGCCCGGCTCCTGACGGTTTGGTCCCAATCTTCCACGCTGACCTTCTTCAATTTCTCCTTCGCTTCTGGCGCGCGCAATCGACCTAATCCCAGCGCGGCACAGGATCGAACATAGGCATGGTCGTCTTCCAAGGCATTCATGAGGAGCCGGACGGCCGACTGATCGCCGATAACGCCCAGATGACTGGCCGCCATCCCTCTGATCCGATGTTGTTTGTCGTCCAATGCCCGCGTCAGGATCGTCGTGAACAATTCCTGCAAGTCCAGCCGGATCTCATCGAGCCCTTCTGCACGATATTGGTTCACCTCGATCAACGCAAAGGCAATATCCAAGCGCTTCTCTTGCGTGGTGGCTCTGGAAAACGCCCGGATGAGGCGTGCGCGTTCTTCTCGTCGCCACCGACGCCGTCGGACCGCACGAATGACGGTCCAGACGATGACGGCTGCAGTGATGACGAGCACCGCCAGCGGCACGGCTTGATCAATGATGTAATCCTGAGTGTCGAACGAGAGGCGCTTCCATATCCAGACACCGGCGACGACGGTCGCCACCAACAGCAACGCCGCCGTAAGGTTGACCTGCCCTCGTTCCCGGTTCGGATCCTGCTCCGGCATACGACTGCATGATAGGAGTCCTTCCGCGTTTCCGTCAACGCAACCCAGCTACCGTTGCGCATGTATCCGACCTATCCGCGCGAGCCGCCTTGCGTCTTGACAGGCGGATGATCCGGCGACTAGGCTGCGCGCTCGACGTGGAACTTCCGGACCTCAAAGATGACCCGATCCTCAAGGTGCTGCGCCCGCTCGTCGAGGCATATCTCGCGTTCAGCCGCACGGATAGCCGGCATATCCGCTTGCTCAGGCTGACCCCGTCCCAATTCGATGTCATCGCCACATTGGGCGACACGAAAGGGATGACCTGCGCGGAGCTTTCCGCCGCGACGCTGGTGACCAAAGGGACGCTGACCGGTGTGCTCGACCGCTTGGTCGACAAAGGACTGATTCGGCGCGAATCGGTTACCGGAGACCGTCGAAGCATTCGAGTGAACCTGACCGATAAAGGCAATCGAGTCTTTCGCAAAACGTTCGCGGCCCATGTCGGGTTTATCCGGCCGTTTTTCGAGCGCGCGCTGACGGAGAAAGACGCGGACCACTTGCGCGACCTGCTCGTGCGGATTCGGGACAGTTTCGAGCAGCCGCCCGCATGATCTCTCTCACGATTTTGGGCTCGGGGACGAATGTCCATCCGACCCGCGCCGCCGCCGGGTATCTGGTCGAGACCGATCAGATGCTGCTGCTCGATTTCGGGCCCCGTACCCTCATGAACCTCATCAAGAGCGGGGCGGATCGCCATCGGATTTCCCATATTCTGTTTTCGCATTTTCATGCAGACCATTTTTCTGATTTCATCACGTTCTTCTTTGACGCAATCATCCACTGCAAATTCGAGGGCGGGAGCCGGCCGCCGCTCACGCTGATCGGCCCGCGGGGAACGAAACGCCTGTTGAGCACGATTTTCAGCACCTTCCCGAGCTTCGACGGGGCGCCCTTTCCCGTCATCATTAAAGAGATCGCCGATCGCAGCATCGCGATCGGCCGGACCAAGATCACCGCCCGCACGATGACTCACGTACCGGACCTGCATTGCCTCGGCTATCGGATCGAGTACCGCGGCAAGGCGGTCGCCTACTCCGGCGATACGCAACTCTGCGATAATCTCGTGCGTCTCTGCAGCGAAGTCGATTTGGCGGTGCTGGATTGTTCATTTCCCGCGAACAGGCCCGGGCCGGCACATCTCCATGCCGGTCAATGCGGACAGGCGGCACGAGACGCCGGGGTGTCGCGGCTGGTGCTGTCGCATTTTTATCCGATTGCGGAACGCTATGACGTGCGGGAACAGGCCGGAGAGTCGTTTTCGGGAAAGATTCGGACGGCGCGGGACTTGGCGCGCTTCAAAATTGGCTAGACTATCTCAAAACAGTCGGTTGAATTCATGGTGGTAGCCGGTTCCCGGAGAACGTGGTCATCAGGGCGGGACAGTGGCGGAGCGTTATCAGGGCGGCGTGGCCTCACCGCTCAGTGGAAGCGACCGCGTCCTGGTGGCACCTGCTGTCCGACGCTGCGGTCAGCGCAGCGAGGGCAGCAGCAAGGCGCACGGCGCGATGAATAAAGAGCGCCACGCTTGTGCGCGCCGGCGAGACGGTGAGCCGGCCGTATCTTCGTGCCAAGC
>DATFFC010000133.1:0-5081 GCA_035250505.1 Nitrospiraceae bacterium
CAAACACGGACCGGGTCCGGACATCAGCAAGTACGACCGCCAAATGCCGAACGTCCCGGAGGTCTCCGCGCCGTTTGATGTGATTTTCGAACCGGAAGAATACTTAGTTAAAGTGAGATCAGCCGGTCGGTTCTACGCCCCTGACCAACGGGAAGAGCTTCAGATTCGGTATCGCGAGGCGCTCTCTGCCATGCCAAGCTATCCGATCAAAGATCAGCGCGAAAGAGTCGAGCCGCAGCCATGATGGAATCGCTGAGGCGACAGGTGGCCGGCGGCGCACGCCCGGTAGCACCGGTTGCCACCCTGTGATAGTCTAGCCGCATGCAAGGATGGCCGTCCGGCTGGTTTCGCCGCCTCACCATCGGACAGAAGCTTCTCGTCTGGTTCGGAGCCATTCTGGTCGTCCTTGGGCTGAGCTTCACCACGCTGCTGCTGTATCTTGCTCACGTCAACAGTTATGTCGATCGTCACCAGCGGATCACCGTTCCAGCCGTCATCACCGCAGCCGAGATGCGGCGCGATCTTTCCGGCCTGCGAGAGAACGTCCACTTTGCCGTCGAACATCCGGCCGAAGCGGACATTGCCGAGACGATCCGCCACATGGACACGACCCGATCACAGATCGACGCCGCCCTCGCCGTCTACAGCTCGACCCACGCAGCACGGACCCATCCCATCCTGTTCGGGATGTTGACCGAACATCACCGGATCGATCTGGCCGATCGTGAAGACGAGGCGATCGCCGCCATCACGGCGGGCCTGGAAGAGTTCGATCGGTATCATGATCTGCTCACGGCATCCGTCGAGCATTATCAGCCGACTGTGGAGCGGTCTCCCGCAGGGTTACTCCGATATGACCGGACGCTCGCGGAAGTCGAGCGGAACATCGACATCTTGATCGATGTCCACCGCCGGATCGATACCGAGATGAAAATTGAAGGCGACCGGCTCGTGACCGAGGCGCGCCTCATCGTCCTGATCGTGACCGGCATATTGGCCATGTTGGTGATCAGCACCTACGTCGTGATGCAACAATGGATTGCCAGGCCGCTTCGCCGACTCTCCATCACGGCCGATCGTGTGGTCCACCAAGACCTGAGCGCGCAGTTCGAGCCGTGGCCCAATCGGGAT
Organism: Nitrospiraceae bacterium; assembly: GCA_035250505.1. Lineage (GTDB taxonomy): Bacteria > Nitrospirota > Nitrospiria > Nitrospirales > Nitrospiraceae > DASSBQ01. The sequence goes on from DATFFC010000133.1 coordinate 1,132, forward strand.
GAAGTCGGCATTCTCGCCGCCTCCCTTTCGTCCATGCTCACCAATCTCCGCGAGCAAACGGCCGGCATGCTTCGCAAGACCAAGGAACTGGAGGCGTTCACCTATTCCATCGCCCATGACCTCAAAGGCCCGCTTCGGGAGATCGAAGGATTCTCCTCCATTCTCGAAAAACGACTGACGGAGTCCGCGGAGGCCGACGAGCGTCATCATGTCCACGTCATCAGACAGTCGGCTCTCCGGCTCACCCACATGATCGATGCGCTGTTGAAATACTCCCGTCTGGAACAACAGGACCTGCCTCGCCAGCGGTTCAATGTTGTGGAAATGATCCATGGACTCCTGGCCGACCGGTTCGGCAATACTTCGGATCCTAAACCGGCCATACAGGTGGAGGTTCCCTTTGAGGATCTTTACGGTGAGCCGGTCAGCATCCGTCAGGCTCTCGCCAACCTGTTGGACAACGCGGTGAAATTTTCACGCCGATCATCGGCGCCGGACATCCGGATCGGCGGCCGTGTCGCATTGATGCAACGCACCCTTTGGATCGGCGACAACGGCATCGGCATCACTCCCGACCAACACGAAAAGGTCTTCGGCCTGTTCGAGCGATTACATGACCCGCAAGATTACGAGGGCACCGGCGTCGGTCTTGCCATTGTGAAGATGGTCATGGACAAGCACGGCGGGCGCGTCTGGGTCGAATCGACTCCGGGAGAAGGCAGCACCTTCTATTTGGCCTTTCCCGATACCACGGTATGATGCGAGTCCTTGTCATCGACGACGAGGCCTTCGTGCGCTTGACCGTTGAGCAAGCACTCCGCGAGGAAGGCTGCGAAGTCCTCACCGTCGCCAACGGCCAGCAGGGTATCGACCGTCTCACGACAAGTCCGTTCGACTGCGTCATTACCGACTTGCGCATGCCCGGTCTCGACGGCCGGGCGGTCCTCCGTTGGGTCAAGGATCATCAACCGGATGTCGATGTGCTGATCCTTACCGGTCACGGAGACGTGAAGGATGCCGTCGAAGCGATGCGAAACGGAGCCTGGGACTTTCTGGTGAAGGATATCCCGTTCGACGCCGTTGCGATCAAGGCCGCGTTTGCGAAACTCCAGACCGTTCGTGCGCTTCGCCAAGAGAATCTGGCTGCGCGGCACGGCGGCTTTACGCGCGATGCCATCGTCGAAGGGCGCAGTGCGGCCTGGCGGAATTTGCAACAGCAGATCGCGCAGGTCGCCCCTTCCGACGCTCCGGTTCTGATTCAGGGCGAAACCGGATCGGGAAAAGAAGTGGTCGCGCGCCTGCTTCACTCCCAGAGCCGGCGTCCCGGCGGTCCGTTCATCGCCGTCAATTGTGGCGCAGTCAGTCGCGAACTTCTGGAGAGTGAGTTGTTCGGCTATGACAAAGGCGCGTTTACCGGTGCGACGGCCGCCAAGCCGGGACTCATTGCCGCTGCCGAAGGGGGCACTCTTTTTCTTGATGAATTAGGCGACATGCCCGGGCCGATGCAGGTCGGCCTCCTGCGATTTCTGGATCGCGGGGAATATCGGCCCGTGGGAAGCACCCGCACGTTGCATGCTGAAGTCCGGATCGTCGGCGCGACCAACCAGGATCTCCAGGAACTGGTCCTCCAGGGACGCTTCCGGGACGATTTACTCTACCGCATCAATACGGTCACGCTTCGGGTCCCGCCTCTGCGCGGGCGCCTGGAAGATCTCCCCGGGCTGATCGAGCACATTTTACAGACGCTCCGCGTCCCGGGCGTCTCCAAGCCGGCGATTTCGCCCGACGCGCTGGGCGAATTGATGGCCTATGGCTGGCCGGGAAATATCCGTGAGCTTCGCAATGTTCTCGAACGCTTGGTCCTCATGAACACGAAAAGGGGACCAATCGACCGCCACACGGTCCTCCAAGCCTTACCGGCGCCCAAACCTGCTGCTCGGCCGGATAATCCGAATCTGTCTCTCGACGAGATCGAACGCTTACACATTGAGCGCGTGCTCAGCGCGGCAGGAGGCAATAAAACGCAGGCTGCCAAGACCCTGCAGATCGACTACAAGACGCTCTTGGCGAAACTGAAGAAATACGAGCTTCCTTCGTAATCGGTCTCGCCGATGCGATGCGGCCGCCGGGCTTTCTCCTATTGGAAGCATTACACTTCCTGCTCAAAACCGACTTGCCGCCAGGCTTCATACAGAACGACTGCCGCCGCATTGGATAAATTGAGGCTGCGGCTTCCCGGCGCCATGGGCAAGCGGATACGCCGTTCATTCGTGAAGGTTCCCAGAATCCACGACGGCAAGCCGCGCGTTTCCGGCCCAAACAGGAACGCATCACCGTCCGCATAGTCGACCAAATCATAGCGCTGCACGCCCTTTGTGGTCACCGCGAAGATCCGCCGGTCTTTCAACTTGTCGGCACAATCCGCCCAATTCTGATGTACAGCCACGCTGGCAAATTCATGATAGTCCAGGCCAGCCCGCCGCAGGCGCTTGTCGTCCAGCGCAAATCCTAATGGTTTCACGAGATGCAGCGCCGCGCCGGTGTTGGCGCACAGTCGAATGATATTGCCGGTGTTCGAGGGAATTTCCGGTTGATACAGAACGACGGCGAACATTTTGGGGGCTATGGACGGTCCCCGGTCATTTGGGCGCGCTCATCTCGTCCTGGGCGACATGGCCGGTCAAGGACTTTTCGATGATGTTGTGTTGAATCTCCAGAGCGATGACTCGGGCGAGTTGGTCCGCCGAGAGGGCCCCCATCGGCAGCCCCTTGGTTTCAGAGTAGAACGGATCATCCGGCCCCGCCGTGCGATACGTATTCACCAGAATTGCAGCAGGCTGAATCGTTCGGCCGGTCTGTCCAAGCACAACTGATTTCTCTTCCGGAAGCACTCGTGTGCGCGTGGCCCAATCCCGTTGGTCGATCTTCACGAAGGCGACATTCCAGATTTTGCCATTGAGCAGGCTTCTGACCGCATTCGGCGTACGTTCGCTGAAATACGGGTCGCGCACGATCTTCTGCAGCGCTTCACGGACCCGGATGTCATAGAGCTTAGTGGTCGAATCGGATTGCGCCGGTGGGACCAGCGCCGTGCTGCCGACTTCGTAATAGGATTGCCCTTCCAGACTTTTGTGGTCATCCACGGTCGTCAGATAGGTCTCGAACAACTGCTGAATGAGGCGGGCGCGCTCATCCCCCGCCATCGAGCGAATTTCCTTGTCGGTGCTGATCGGGGCATGGTTCAGATCCCGATCAACCGATACCATTTTGGGTTTGGGGCTGGTATCGGCTTTACTCACGACCCATTGGAATTCTCGCGCGAGGACGGGGACAAGGTGATCAGGATGACCAAGATAGCCCTTCTCCTTTAACGACGCGGCACTGATCAATAACTTGACCTTACCCGCCTCCTTCGTCCGGGCGACCAAAAAAGAAAACGCTTTCCCCTCCTGATTGACGACGGTCGGCTCCACAATGACGCTTTGAAGGGCGTTCTTCTTCAGGCTTTCGTCAAAGCGCGGATAGTCGGCCCGATGTTGCATCATGAAGGTGAGAGCATCAAGAACGGTCTGAACCGCGGCCTCCGGCGCGGGTCGAGCAATTTCTCCGCTGTCCGTCATTCCCTTCCCTTTGCCGAGAAATACTCGAAACGAGGCGCCCGAAATCGCATATTCCGGTCCGGTTGTCTCATCAGCCTCATTACTGAGCTGATGTTCTCGCCCCTGATGGTCCGCGGCGGCCGATGGCACCATCCAGGTCAGCCACCCAGCGGCAAAGATGCCGATCATAAAGACACGCAAAACACTGCCGCTGATCCACCAGGTAAAGCCACAATCTCTCATCCAATGGTGGTCTCTCTGATCGTCTGTTCTAATCGGTTCCATGTTCTCCTCCCCAAACAGGACCGCTACAGCAGAATATTCATTCATGTCGCGTTATTCTATCCGTTC
>DATFFC010000134.1:0-34857 GCA_035250505.1 Nitrospiraceae bacterium
CAAGGCCACGTAGAACTTGCGGTCGGCCGTAACAAGGGTACCGTCAATCACTTCCGCCAAGGCGAGATACAAACAATCATAGAGACTGCGTTGCGTCTGAAGCGCTAGGGCAAAGGCCGGCCCAAATAGACGAGCGTCTGCGTGGCGCTGCAGCGGCACCTGGCGAACCTCCTCCAGAATCGTCTCTGCCTCATTCAGGTTCAGTTCGGCTCGACGGATCTTCTTGCAGAGCACATTGCCCAGTTCCAACATGAAGAACGATGGAACATGAAGACCATCACGGGTCGTTTGAAGGCGGACGGCTGATTCTGAATGGGCCTCAGGAATGAACCATTTGATCGCGACACTCGTGTCTACCACATAGCGATTCATCGATCGCGCTCTTCACGAATCAGAGCGGCACTGTCGCTGAATTTCCGGCCAGACATCTTTAGTCGTTCCCTGAACCGCTCAATGCGCTTCCACGCTGCCTCATAATCAGGTACCGCTTCCTCCAGAATGGTCTTCACCTCGGATTGCAAGGACCGGCCATGTTCTTTCGCCCGCTTCTTCAACCGGGCTACGACTTTATCGTCCAACTGCCGTACCAGCACCTGCGCCATAATATCCCTCCTTCACCCAACTGTCATTAAATGATAGCACAATGATAGCGACGAGCCACCTGCGGGGTCAACCTATTCATGAGCAATCGCAAACAGCTCTGCTCAAGACTTCTCGCCTCCTAAATCCAGTTCTCGAAAGGTTATCCTATTGTCCTCTCGTCTCCCAGTCGGTTGAGCGGATGGGCACGGAGATTGTGCTAGAGCGTCATGAGAGATGAGTGAGATAACTCAAATGAACCTGCGACAGCATGGAATTCCTCCACTCCCCCTCTGGAAATTCTCCATCCTCCCGGCGCTGACATACATGATGTATATCTTTATGTTATATTCATAACATATTTATCGAATCATATGAATTAACACTTATTTGGACCTTACTTTCGCTCGGCATGATGCCTGCTCCTTCCTCCCGTCATTCGCCTGTACAGGAGACCATGATGGCTCACCCCTCCATTCTCTTAATCGAAGACAATCCCGGTGAATGCGAATTGTTTCGCATGGCGCTGAGGCAGACAGGCGTCGATCTCACCCTCCACACGGAATCCGAGGCCGAGCAAGCCTTGCGCTTTCTCGCGCAATCGTCCGAAGTCGATATGCTACCCACTCTCATTGTCCTGGACCTGAAATTACGCAAACAATCGGGCATTGAGTTTCTCAAGCGGCTGCGCGCCGACACACTCTGCCGGCACGTGCCGGTCATTGTCTTTACGACATCCGATGCTCCGGTCGATCTCGCCGCCTGCTATGCAGCCGGGGCCAACGGGTATGTCGTCAAGCCGGGCCTCTTCGAACATCTGGTTCGATTCGTACATGACCTGTCCCTCTACTGGGTCCACTGGAATCGTTCCCCCTATATGGCCGAGACCAGATGCTGACCCGCGCCGGCCTCAAGAATCCTTACGCCGTCTTCGCCCTCTGCATGATTGCATTGGTGCTCGGGGCCGTGTCCTACGAGAAGATGCGCGTGGATATTTTCCCCGAAATCCGTATCCCGACCATTTTGGTCACCACCTTCTATCGAGGCCTCAGCCCGACCGAAATGGAGGGCGCGATCACATTGCGCATGGAACAGCGATTCGTGGAGGCCAGTTATGTCGAGCACATCGAATCGCAATCGCTCGCCGGGATCAGCTACATCAAGGTGTTTTTCCAGCCGGAATACAGCATTGATGCGGCGCAATCCGAGTTGACGAGCCTGGCCTATAGCATTATTCGTCTGCTTCCCCCGGGCGTCTTCCCTCCATCGGTCTACAAGTTCGGCGTCGCGAGCCTCCCGATCGGCTTTCTCTCCATCAGCAGCGAGCACCTCGGTCCGAAGGAAATCCGCGATTTGGCCTATTTCACCGTCCGCCAGCAGATCGCCACTATCCCCGGCGTCTCATTCGGCTCTCCTCTCGGCGGGAAGGTCCGCCAGATCACGATATTCCTTGATCAGTCGCGGATGCTCGCCCGTGGAATCTCTCCGTCCGAAGTGGTCAAGGCGATCAATGCACAGAACGCGATCATTCCGGCCGGCGACATTAAGATCGGCGACCTGGACTACTACGTGTATTCGAACAGCCTCGTCGATGTGGTGGACCAGATCAACGACATTCCCATCAAGATCGTCAACGGGACACCGGTCCTGATCCGGGATATCGGTACGGCTGCGGATTCCGCCGCAATTCAAACGTCCATCGTCCGAGTCAACGGACGAGAAGCGACCTACATTCCGATCACCCGGCAGGAAGGCGCCAACACCCTTGAAGTCACGGACGGCATTCGCGCCAAGCTGCCGCACCTTACGGAAATTCCGGCCAACACGGCCGTCAAGTTCATCTATGATCAATCGCTCTATATCAGGCAGGCGATTTCCAATCTGCAGAAGGAGGGTCTTCTCGGCGCCGGCCTGGCAGGGTTGATGATTTTCTTGTTCTTACGCAGCATCAAGGCGGCGCTGGTCGTCGGTCTCGCCATTCCGCTCTCGCTGACCGCGGCGCTCGTCGCTCTGTACCTCACCGGCCAGACGGTCAACATCATGACGCTTGGAGGTCTCGCACTCGTCATCGGGACCTTGCTCGACAACAACATCGTGGTGCAGGAAAACTTGCACCGCCATCTGGAGATGGGAAAGGACGGACGATCTGCCGCCGAAGACAGCGCGACGGAATTGACCTTGCCGATCTTCGTCGCCACCGTTTGTATTCTGATCGTGTACTTGCCGATCATGTTCTTCAGCGGCATCATCAAATATCTTTTCGTTCCCTTGGCTCTGACCGTGGCTTTCGCCATGCTGGCCGATTATCTCGTCTCCATGTCCGTGACCCCCGTGATTCTTGCGCGGCTTTATCAGAACGGGCATGCGGAGTCGTCGGACACCGAGGGCTCGGCCGGGGGCGACTGGTTTCGTTACGTGCTGGCTGTCTATGAACCGCTCTTGCAGGCGGGCGTGCGCTTGAAAGCGGTCGTGATCGGAATCGCCCTCCTCGCCCTGATCGGGACCGCGATATTGCTCCTTCCCAGACTCCATACGGAGTTCTTTCCCGAGGTCGATGCCGGCAATTTCACCATTCTGGTGACCGCTCCGGAAGGATCCAGGATCGAGAAGACCACCGCCATCGTGGGTGAAATAGAAAAGCTGGTTCAAGAGACGATCCCCAAGAGTGATCTCGAGGAGATCGTTTCGAATACGGGACTCTATTACGGTGACGCGGCTCGCTTCGCGCCGAATACGGGGAATCACACCGCCTTCGTCTTGGTCAACCTTGTGAATGGGCATGAGGGGCACACCGATGAATACATCAGCCGCCTGCGCGGCAGATTCAAAAACGAATTGCCTGGTGTGGAGGTGGCTTTCCAAACGGGCGGGATCATCAGCGACGTGTTGAACTTTGGTCTCCGTGCCCCGATTGATATACAGGTGCGTGGGCCGCAACTCGACGTACTCCGCCCGGTGGCCGAGGAGATTCGGCAGAAGGTGGCCCAGGTCCCGAATACCGTGGATGTCCGGATCAAGCAAGGGAAGGCCTATCCGGAACTTCACATCGATGTGGATCGGACGAAGGCGGCGTACTACGGCATCACACAGGATCGCGTGATCGTGGACGTCATCACCGGGATCAGTTCCAACATTGCCCTGTCGCCGAACTATTGGCTCGATCCCAAGACCGCAAACGGCTATTACCTGCTGGCCCAGTATCCAGAGCAGTCGCTTCAGAGTACGGAAGATCTGTTGAACATCCCGGTGATCGGCGCCCGGACGCCGCTCTTGCCGACGGCGGGCCTCAACGCGGCCGGAGCAAGCGGCTCTATCCTGGCGCTTCAGAATACACCCTTTGCCGGCCGGCAACTCAACATGTCCAATGGATTCTATGAGTCAGGCGACGAGCGGCGCGGGCCTCCGGTACTGCTCCGCGATGTGGCGTCGTTGAAGTTTAAGACCGGTCCGGATGCCGTCGACCATTACGATCTGTCCCGACTGGTCGACGTGCTGGTCACCCCGGTCGGGAACGACCTCGGCAAAGTCGCCCGTGACATCGAGCAGGCGCTCGCACAGATCACCTTACCCAAGGATGTGACGGTTCATCTCCGCGGGGAAGTCGCGAATATGCGCGACGCCATCGATAACTTCGCGCTGGCCCTTCCTCTGGCCGTTCTCCTGATCTACCTCGTGATGGTCGGGCTCTTCCGATCGTTGATCGATCCTCTCATTATTCTGGTCGCGGTCCCGCTCGGATGGATCGGCACGATCCTGATCCTGCACGTGACGAACACGTCGGTCAATGTGGAATCGATGATCGGAACCTTGATGATGATGGGCATCGTGGTGTCGAACAGCATCTTGTTGGTGGATTTCGCGAACCGGATGGTGCGGGCCGGAGCTACAGCGGAACGGGCGGTCTTGGAAGCAGGCAAGCGCCGGATCCGTCCCATCCTCATGACCGCGTTGGCCACAATCCTCGGCCTATTGCCCCTGGCCCTCGGATTCGGCGAGGGCAACGAGACGATGGTGCCGCTGGCCCGAGCCGTCGTGGGCGGGCTGGCCGTCAGCACGATCATGACGCTGCTGGTCGTCCCCGTCATGCATAGCCTCGTCCTCAGTCGCCGGCTCCATGGACATCATTCCCCGACACCGACGGCCACGGCAGAGGAGATCTAATGGACGACGCAGACAAACAAGGGCCGATGAGCCCGACTTCTCGCCGGTGGCCCGCCTTCATTGTGGCCGGGGTCCTGCTGGTAATCGCGTTCGTCTCCTATCTTCACTTCCACGGACCGGAAGACGGTCTTTCTTCCACCCCGTCGAGTCGTTCATCGGATAGGTCCCCCGACACCGCCCCGTCCGCTCAAGGCGAACCGATCGATGTGCAGGTGACGAAGCCCACGCGACGCGACCTGGCCTATACCATTACCCTCCCAGCCAACGTCGCCCCACTGTATCAAACCACCCTGTATGCCAAAGTCTCCGGCTACTTGAAGTGGATCGGCCCGGACAAAGGCGACCTCGTCAAGAAGGATCAGGTACTGGCGGTCATCGACGCGCCGGAGGTGGAGGAGCAGTACTACCAAGCGGTGGCCGATTACAAGATCAAAAAACTGACCTATGAGCGCTTGGCGAAAGTCTGGAAAGAATCGCCCGATGTGATCGCCAAGCAGGATGTGGATGTGGCGGAAGCGGCCTTCCAGGGCTCGAAACACTCGATGGAGCAGCGTGAGGCCCTCAAAGCATACACAAAAGTTCGGGCTCCGTATGCCGGCACGATCACGGCGCGCTTTGCGGATCCCGGCGCGCTCATCCAGGTCGCCACCGCGTCGGCCACGGGAGCCATCCCATTATTTACGATCATGGACCTCAACACGGTTCGCGTCTATGCCAATGTCCCACAGGACGACAGCGCGTGGATTGTCCCCGGAAAGACAAAGGCGTCTCTCATCGTGAAAGAGCCTGCCGACCATTCTTTCACCGGCACGGTCACGCGTACGACACTGGCCCTGGATCCCTCGACCCGCAGCCTCCTCGTCGAGATCGATTTGCCCAATCCCGACCATGTGCTTCGGCCCGGCACGTTTGCGGAAGTCGTGCTCAGGCTTCGTGAGATCCCCGCGGCCCTCGTCGTGCCGCCTCAAGCCATCAACAGCGGCGTGACGGGCCAATCGGTGTTTATCGTGGATCAGGGCCGAGCCAAGGCGGTTCCGATCCGCACCGGCATCACCGATGGCCACTGGGTGGAAATCACGTCGGGGTTGGCTGGCGGAGAGGATGTGGTCGTCGTCGGCAAACGGAAGCTGCTCGATGGAGCGCCGGTGCTGGCATCGCCCTTTCATCTTCCGGATGCCAAACACGGACAGCAAAACTTCGAGCGGCGCTCCGCCGGGCAAGAGCCCCCCAGTAATGGAGCGAGCCGCACACCTCAGGATCACCCGTCGGGTTCGGGTGCCGCGCCATTACCTGCGCCGGCCGTCGAACCGTCACGCTAATTTTCCGCTCACGAGAAGGAGACATGGTATGAAACAATCCTTGTTACGATCGCCGGTTCATTACATTGCGATGGTTGCACTCGTTATTCTTCTCCCGTCACATCTTGGCGCGCAACCGTCCGACAAGGTCGCTGACAAACTCGACCGATTCGGACGCGGTCGATTCCTTGGCATGCAACAGGCCGTCGAGACGGCGTTGACGACCCATCCGCTGTTGCAAGAAGCATCGGCCAACCTAAAAGCCTCGGCAGCCAGAACCGAGCAGGCCCGTTCGCTGTACTATCCGCAAGTCTATGCCAACGCCAATACGATCGCCGGAGCCGGCCGCTCCAACCCCCGCTTCCTCATCGGTGGAGGACTCCTCCAGGAAAATGAAACGGCCTTTACCGGAGGCGTGATCGCCAACCAGCGGATTTACGATTTCGGCTATACGCAGAATCTGGTGGAGTCCACACAGCTGGCCCAGCGGGCGCAGCTTGAAGATATCAATGCCCGCCGCGCCTTCGTGGTGCTGAATGTGCAGCGCAGTTACCTCAGCAGTCTGAAACGACGCAGGCTTGTCCAAATCGCCGAGGAGACCGTGCGGGAACGGGGCATCATCGCCAATCAAATTGAAGCGCTCCACCGGCAGCAGTTGAAATCCAAGCTCGACTTCGACCTGGTACGGGTCGAGTTGGTCAATGCCGAATCGCTTCTCGTCAAGACACGCAACGACCTGAAAGCCAGCTTCGCAGATTTGAATCGAGCAATCGGATTCGTCGGATCCGATGATTATGTGCTCGAAGACGTCTCGACCGATGTCCGCACCACGAAGGCCCTGGACGATCTGATCAACGACAGCCTGTCTCATCCGGAGCTCAAACGAGCCAAAGAACAGACAGCTTCGGCGGACGCGCGCATGCGGGCCGCCAAACGGCAATTCCTTCCCACCGTATCGGCCATCGCCAGCGGCGGGACCTACGATCCATTCGATCCACGCCAGAACCAGCAGACGGGCGGGTGGTGGACCGCCGGTGCATTAGTATCCATGCCGCTGTTCACGGGATTTCTTATCGAGAATCAAGTCTCGGAAGCCAGAGCGCAGAAGGACGCCGCCGATGCCGCCACGATCAACGTAGAGCAGGCGCTGACGCAGCAAGTCACGACGGCCTATCTCGACACCGTCACGTTTGCACAGCAAATCAAGCTGGCGGAAGAACAGGTGAAGACCGCCCAGGAAGCTCTGCACCTTGCAAAGCAACGCTACAAACTCGGCCTGGGGACGGTGGTGGAAGTCACACAGTCTGAAGTGGCCCTTACCGCAGCGCAGACCAGGCTTGCGGAAGCCCAGTATGACTATAAGATCGCCGAAGTGACGCTCGCCTATGCCACAAGCGGAACCCCGCTCACCAGCGCATCCCTTTCGCGCCGCTTGCCTGAAGAATCCCCGCCGGCGGAGGGTCCGACACTCGCCGACGTCTTTACCGAGCGGAAATATTAGCGCAGCGGCGGAGGACTCGGGACACCATCTTTCAACCGTGAGGGAGCCCCGGTCTCGTTCCATGCGAGGCGGGGCGCGATCTAAACAGTGGGGCTGGGAAACACTTTCCCAAGGTCGATGACCAGCTCATCTTTTACATTGGCCAACAGCCAGTCCCAGAAGCTGGTCTTCTGCTTGATCACGGCGCTTTCCTTCTCAAAATACAAATCGAAGCCCTTGGCCGCCGTCGGACTCATCGGATACCGGCGGTCGTAGATCATGCCGTAGGCCGGAATGCCGTACACGATCTGCCAGTTGCCCAGAATGACATGCAACTCCGTGCCCTTGATGTAGAGGCCGCCCGACGTGATGACCCGCTTAATCGAAGTCTGCGGCTGACTGAGATAAAAGGTGACCCGTTCGTTTTCTCTGGCCAACGTCAATGCCTCTGAAATCTGCGGAACCAACAGCGTGATCTCCTCATCGCGGAACACCGGGACGCGAGGCGCCTCCCCGAGAAACCACTTCTGCAGCCGTACCCGGTGCTCCTGAACCGTGAGTGCCTTCAGCAGATTTCTGATCTGTTGTTCGCTGAGAATCGCGGGGTGGGCGAAATAACTCGGTGGCCATTCCGGCAGCACATTTTGATCCGTTTCGAGACGGACATAGTTGACCGGATCCTCATACACGACCCGCGACGGGACTTGAGGAATGGCGCAGGCACTCAGGAGCAGCAGGAAAAACAGGGCACGTACGGCGTACGGGGTCAGGCGCCATGTGGTCACCGCGATGGTCCAACCTATTCGACTTGTCACTGCAGAGATTCTCCAACTCCACTCCTCACGCCTTATTCCCTCAAGCTACACGTCATTCGCTGACCGTCACCGTCATCTCCACCCGTTCCAGCGGGTTATCACGCCCGTCCCGCTTGGCATTGACGACCTTATCGGCCACCTCCATGCCGCTCTCGACTTCGCCGAAGACCGTGTACTGCCAATCGAGGAAATGCGAATCGGCGACGCAAATGAAGAACTGGGACCCCGCGCTGTCGGGATCATTGGAGCGGGCCATGGACAGGGCACCCCGCTTGTGCGGTTTGCTGTTGAACTCCGCCTTGACACGGAATCCAGGCCCTCCCATGCCGTGCGTGGCTCGGTCCGGATTCCTGCTGTTGGGGTCTCCACCCTGGATCATGAATCCCGGGATCACCCGGTGGAAAGTCGTTCCGTTATAGAACCCTTGCTTCGCCAGGGTGGCGAAATTCTTGACATGATTAGGCGCGACGTCGGGAAAAAATCGAAGCACGATTTGCCCCCACGGCTCGCCCTTTGAACTTACCGCAATCGTGGCCTTGATCGGCCGACCGGTCTCGCTCATACGTCTCCCTTCGTTCAAAATCGAAACGGCGCCTGTGCTGTTCCTTGCAACCCTTCGCTGACGCCGGTCCAATGGAGTCCATCATCGTCGCTCCGGAATACACCGGAGTTCGTCCCGACATACCAGGCCCCGTCGCCGGCGTCCAGCATCACTTGCACCGACAGATTGCTGAGGCCGTTGTTGAGCGGCGTCCATTGCCGGCCTCGATCCACCGTCTTGTAGACGCCCCGTCCCGTTGCGACGTAGATCCCTCGATCATTGGTGATCAAGCCACGGATCGAATCATTCGGCAGGGCGCGGCTGATGGGCGTCCAATTCTGGCCGCCGTCGGGACTGTGGAAAACACCGCCGTCGAAGGTTCCGGCGTAGAGTCCCTGTTCTTTGTCGATGGCCAGCACCCGGATAAAGTTCTCCACCAGTCCCTCATGATCGCGCAAGCCCTGCCTCAGCCTCGTCCACCCAGCGCCCCGTTCCTTAAACCGCAACACTCCCTTGCCAGACGTCCCGGCGTAAAGCGTGCCGTCTCTTGCCTGGGCGATGGCATGCACGAGAATCTCATCCAACCCCCCGGTCACGACACTCCACCTGTTCCCCTCGGTGTTCAACACATAGACCCCGTCCCCGGTCCCGGCATAGATGCTGCCGGCCGTCACCAACAGGGTCTTGATCTCAAGCCGCTTCAATCCCTCATTGACCGCCTGCCAGCTTTTTCCCTCATCACGGGATCGAAAGACGCCTCCACGGAATGTGCCGGCATAGACCACCCCATCCCGCCCGGTCGCCAGCGCAAGCACGAATGGATCGGTCAATCCTTCATTCGTCGACGTCCACAGTCCGCCGCGGTCATCGCTTTTGAACACGCCCATCCCGAACGATCCCGCGTACACGCTTTTCTTGCCGACCGTCGTCAGAGCCTGAATACTCGCCGCTCCGTCCGGCACTCCGCCGGAGGCACTCCCACGGTCTCCATGTCCCCGCGGCGGCACTGGCATCCCAGGCTGGCCCTGCGCAGACGACGAACCTGTGACGAGAGGCAAGAGCGGAAGGGAGCCCCATAAGAGCGCACACATCAGAACGCGGAACCGCGGGACGCGTGGACGTGCATCAGCAGATAACATGAGGTCACCGCACCCGGTGTCCCGCGGTGGTGATGGGCAGGTCTGGATCGAGCGGCAGGCTCTTGTCCGGATCCGGTCCGCCGCGTCCAAACCAGCGGGCACCCAAAATCCCAATCTCGTACAGCACCATGAGGGGAACGGCCATTAAGAGCATTGTAAACAGCGTCGCGTCCGGTGTCACGATCGCCGAGAGCACCAGGGACCCGAGGACGGCATGTTTCCGGTACTTCGCCAGCAGAGCCGCGGACACCACCCCGGCGCGCGCAAGCAACGTCAACACCAGCGGCAGCTCGAAGGCGCAGCCAAAAATCAGAAGAAACTTCACGTTGAAGTCTATATAGGTACCGACCCCGAGCGCGGGAGTGATGTCCCGGTCCATGCCGAACGTGACAAAGAAGTCGATGACGAGCGGAAGAATGACGAGATTACAAAAAATCAGCCCCAGGGAGAACAGGAGACCGGCCAGAAGAAACAGCGGAATCGCCCAGCGCTGCTCGCGGGGAAGCAGCGCCGGTTCGATGAACTTCCAGAAATGGTAGAAGATAATCGGCAGACTCAGGACAACTCCGGCGAGAAACGAGACTTTGATCGAGGCAAACAACGCCTCCGTCGGTCCGTAAAACACGAGCTGATTCGGGAACGGCCGGTTCAACCACGCTACCATCTCGGCCGAATAGGCGAACGCGAACGCGAAGGCCGCACACAGCGTCACCGCCATGATGATCAGCCGGCGCTTCAACGTCTGAATATGTACGGCTAATGGTGCAAGAATCGCCATGTCTTGTGTGCGTGGTCGAGCTGGACGCGGTGGTTTCCGGCCATTCCATTACGAAACGAGCCGCTTTCTCCGTACAGTCAAGGGTCAGTGCACGGTCGAGTGATCATCCTGTTGTTTGTACAATCGGATCAGTTCCGCCATCTTATCCTTCTTCACGAGTTTTTCTTTCTGGAGTTGTTTCTTCACGAGTTCCTCGGACGGGGTGAGAACGTGTCGTTTTTGAAGTTCCGCCAGCTCATTGTCCAGACGATGATGGGATTCTTCGAGTTCTCGGAATTCCGTGCTGGACCGGCGTAACTGCTCGGCGATGGCACGTTCACTCATCATGTCGCACCTCCCGGGTAATAGAGTGGACTTTGAACAAACAACCTGCGCTGATGTTGGGGATTCGGCTGCCGCAGCGCCGGCCGGCTTCCCGATGGACGCCGATTCCATGAGCACCGCGTCTTCAATGGGGTTGGTGTAGTAACGGCTTCGAATGGAGACTTCCCTAAATCCGAGTTCGCCGTACAATCGGCGCGCCGGATGATTCGAGGCCCGCACCTCAAGGAGGCCTTTGGACGCTGATCGCTCGCAACCGATCTCCAGCGCCCGGGTGACAAGGCGTCTGGCGATTCCTTGTCGGCGGGCGGATGGAGCGACGGCCACGTTCATGATCCGCAGCTCTTCAAACACCACCCAGAAGCTCACGTATCCCACGACACCAGGGACCGTCGATTCAGCTTGAGCCTGCTTGGCAATCAAGAACCAGGAGAACTGATTGCCCGTCAACTCCGCTTCCAACATTTTGCGCGTCCAGGGGGCTGAGAAGCAAGCTTCTTCGATCCGAACGATCGCATCCAGATCTACCTGTGTCGCCGGCTCGATCCATATGGCCCCGGCCTCGCGTGATTTAGCTTCGCTCATTCAAAAGCGCTGTTCAAGTTAGGTTTTCTGTCCGCTGCGGCGAGGCTCGGACCCGGGACGGACATATTTGGGATGAGCCCTCCGCGCCACCCGCTGCTTTCTTCTTTCGACCGGAGACATGCCGCCGCTCCGCTCGTAGGTAAGATCCGCTTCAGCCCGCTGGATATACAAGGGCGCTATCCCGTTGCCCGCAAATTCCTGTCGAGCGAACCGTTCCCGAGCAGCCAGCGCCACACTGACCGCCGACGGATGCATCGCGTCCCGAGGTGCATCGACCACGAGTCCGGCGCCGGCTCCGAGCATGGTCCGGATCATCTGTCCATGCGTTTCCCACCCGTCGCCTAAGGCGACTATAGGAACATGAATCGAGGCCGCAACCTGGTCCGGTGACGTGACCTGCTCAGGAATCAGACGGTGCAGCCGATGATCCGACGACCACTCATAATTGGCCCAATACACTTCATCCTTTCGACTCTTGAGCATGGGACAGATCCGTCCCGCTCGCGGACGGACATTCCATGCCATGGCCTCCAGGGTCGGCACCGCAACCAACGGTTTCTTCAGGATGGTCCGAAAACCGAGCACTGTTGCCAATCCGACCCGGAGGCCGGTAAAGGAGCCCGGGCCGATTGACAAGGCGAACCCGTCCAACTCACGGAGCGCCAATTTCGCCGTGCGAAGTGCCTCATCGATCGACATAACTAAAGACTTCGCGTGCGAGCCCTTCGCATCCTTATCGACCTGCGCCAAGACGGTCGTCTCATCAAGAATCGCCACGCTCTGATAGGCTGTCGCCGTATCTACCGCCAAAATCTTCATTCGCTTTCCCCGCCTATACTCGACCCAATTCTCCCGGCTGAATCGCCGCGTTCGGAATAATCTCATGAAAAGTCAATTGTACGGAGCCTTGCCCCTGCCCATCCTTCATGGAAATTTTGAAGGGTCGCAGCAATCGGTCATCCTGTCCTGCTCCCTCAGAACCATGGATCACCGTCTCCGCCGGCGGCGCTCCGACCGGCCGGAAATCCTCGAACTGCATCACGGCTTCGATATCCCCGGCGGCCGACAGTCGCTCTTCCCGAACCACCACCAGTAATCGCCGATCAAACCAGATGCGCCGCGCCGGTGTCGATGGGCCGATACCATGATCCCCGCCGATTGCATAGACGTCCAGGCGATAGCGATCACCGTCTTCTACTAGTAGCGCGCGTTCTGAAGAAGTAATCGCCGTCGTCCCGATGACCCCGCTCATCGCCCAGACACTCAATTGAAACGCGCGGGCGAGTTTGCCCATCTTTTCCGGTTCGGAGCGCCGCCCGTTGAATTCCCGTCCCATAGTCGGCAGCCTGAGTCGATAGATATCGTCCGCCTGGACGAACTCAAATAATTCTCCGCCGAACGCGGTGAATCCTCTCAGTCGGATCGCATCCGGCCGTTGATAAAATACCGTACCTTCCACCCGTTGGCCGATGGGCAGGATTCCTCCCGTCAATTTGGCGCTGAACATGCCCTTCATCGAGTGAATCGCGGCCTGACGTTCCGCGAGCAGATTCGTGAGTTCCTGAAGCGTGGCCTGTCTGAGCGGCACGTCATCCCGGGTGGTGAAGAGGCCACAAGCGGCCAAGTTCAAAGTAAAAAGGAAACAGGCAAAAATCCGGATGATTTTTCCGTTACTTTTTCCTTTTACCTTTTTACTTTTACCTTCAGGCCAGGACCGCATCCAACGCCTCCCCTACTTCCCGAATGCCGATCAATTCAATGCCGTCGAGCCGTTCCAGCTTCGTGAGATTCCGTTC
Organism: Nitrospiraceae bacterium; assembly: GCA_035250505.1. Lineage (GTDB taxonomy): Bacteria > Nitrospirota > Nitrospiria > Nitrospirales > Nitrospiraceae > DASSBQ01. The sequence goes on from DATFFC010000134.1 coordinate 13,494, forward strand.
GGGCAACAGGCAACGCCGGAATCCCATCTTGGCGGCTTCCCGAATGCGCAGTTCCGCCTGGCTGATGGCCCGGACCTCCCCTCCCAAGCCCACTTCCCCCATGACCATCGTCAGGTGATCAATGGAGGATTCCCGCAGGCTCGACGTCACCGCGCTGACGAGTCCAAGATCGATCGCCGGCTCATCGATCTGAATCCCGCCCACCACGTTCACATAGACGTCCTGGCCGGAGAGATGCAGCCCTAACCGCTTTTCCATCACGGCCAGCAGCAATGAGAGCCGGTTCAACTCCACCCCATTCGCCATGCGTTTCGGCATGGCATACGAGGTCGGTGAGACAAGGGCTTGTAACTCGACGAGAATCGGCCGGCTTCCCTCCAGGCTGGACACCACCACCGACCCAGTGCTCTGCACCGGCCGCTCCGCCAGGAATAGTTCGGACGGGTTCGCGACTTCCTCCAGTCCACTGTCCTTCATTTCAAAGACCCCGATTTCGTTCGTTGAACCAAATCGGTTTTTCACCGCGCGGAGGATGCGGTAGCTATGGCCTTTGTCTCCCTCGAAATAGAGCACCGTATCGACGATATGTTCCAGCAGCCTGGGACCGGCAATGGCGCCCTCTTTTGTGACATGCCCGATAATGAACACCGGCACGCTGCTGCGCTTGGCAAACCACATCAACTGTCCCGCCACCTCCTGCACTTGACTGATGCTGCCGGGCGCCGAGGTGAGCTGTTCGGTGTAGACGGTTTGAATGGAATCGACGACGAGGGCCGCCGGATGAAGTTCCTGCACCGATTTGAGGATTTGTTCGAGCGATGTTTCCGCCAGGATCAGGAGATTTCGATTCTCGACCCCCAACCGTTGGCCGCGCATCTTAATCTGCCGCGGAGATTCCTCGCCCGACACATAGAGGACCTGTTCATCGGCAACTCCGAGTCCCGGCAACGCTTGCAAGAGCAGTGTGGTTTTGCCGATACCGGGGTCTCCCCCGATCAAGACAAGCGAGCCCGGAATGACCCCTCCGCCCAGCACCCGGTCGAATTCCCCCATCCCCGTGTTGCGACGAGTTTCTCCGATCACTTCGATGTCACAGATCGGGGTGGGGACGGACCCGGCCATCTGGATCTGCGGCTGGCGTCCTTTCGGCGCGACCGGAACTCGTTCTTCTTTCAGCGTATTCCACGCGCCGCAATCAGGGCAGCGTCCCAACCACCGCGGAGCCTGGTGCCCACACGCCTGGCAATGAAAACTGGTCTTGGCCCGCATCCGCCCGAAGCCCTCTGATCGGGACACTGGTTTGCTGAATCATCTTAAAGCAGAATAGGGGGAAAGGGAAGGACGAGACTCGGCGCAGGCGAGGGGGTTCCTATTCGGCCGAGGCAAGCGAGCCGAGAATATGATAGCCGCCGTCCACATAGATAACTTCGCCTGTGACGCCGCGACTGAGCCGACTAATTAAATAGAGCGCCGTATCACCGACCTCGGATTGTTCCGTGGCTCGTCGCAGAGGAGCATGGTCCTTGTGATGGTCGACCATTTTGCTGATCCCGGACACTCCTCGGGCGGCCAGCGTCTTGATCGGCCCGGCGGAAATGGCATTGACCCGGATATTCTTGGGGCCGAGATCATGTGCGAGATAGCGCACGGTTGCTTCCAACGCGGCCTTGGCGACCCCCATGACATTGTAATGAGGGACGACCCGTTCGCTGCCCAGATAGGTCAGCGTCACGACCGACCCTCCCTCGGACATCAATCGAGCCGCCGCCCTCGTAACGGCGACGAGCGAATAGGCGCTGACATCGAGGGCCGTGGCGAATCCCTGGCGTGTGGTGTTCACAAATTGCCCCGTCAATTCTTCCCGGGGGGCATACGCAACGGAATGAACCACGAAGTCCAGCCGACCGAATTTCGCTTCGACCCGTTTCACGAGCGCATCGATCTGACCGTCGTCACCCACGTCACACACCATGGCCTCGGACTCCGGCAGCCCGGCGATCAATTCCAACACGTTCTCGCGCAACCGATCGTTCTGGTAACTGAAAAACAGCTGCGCCCCCTCCCGCGCCGAAGCCTGGGCGATGGCCCAGGCGATGCTGTGCTTGTTTGCCACGCCGATGACTAACCCCTTCTTTCCGTCCAGCAACATGGGTCTCGGGTCTCCTCATCTAATCACATGGTGGATTTACAGGCGGCTCACGATAGCATGGTCCGAAGTCAAGAGTGAACCGCTCACAATTTCTTTCGAACGTCCTTCCAATCCTTGGCTGTTTTCGCCTTGCGGGGAAGCTCCCCTTTGGCCGGTTCCGGCACCAGCACGGCATCCATGCGCCGTTCCACCAAGACTCCGGCAAAGGCCGGTGTCCGGCCGATTCCATTCTTGATGGCGGTCCACCCTTCCTTTTTCAGTTCGTCCAACCTGGCCCCGAGCCCATCCGCGTTGATCTTCTCATGTACGATCAGCCCGTTCGGAAATCGATTCGCCTCCAGCCATTGCCGGAATTCCGTACTTCTCCCCCTGGGAAACCGTCCCTCATCCGGCGTGGCTACATACATGACATTGTAATAAAATTGTGCCAGACGGGCGAGTTCCTCGGCGGCATCGGCTGATGGTCTGGGTTCAGGAAGGTCGGATTTTCCGAACGGCACCGTAGGAACCGGGGGCTCAGACTGCGGATCCACCAACGCCGCCGCTTCCACCAGGAGGATCGGTTTCCGATGTTCCCATACCGCGAGCAACCCGGAGACTCGTGACGCTTCCACACGCGGCGAGCCCGGCAGCGCCACGCCGAAAACCATGTTGCCGCGCATCGTCGGCGTGTATTGGAAATAGGCGCGTCCGTCGCCTCCCGTCATCGCGGTCGCCACGGTCTTGCCGCCGATTTCCAGCTCAAGCGATTCACCCCCCAGCCCGCGTTCTCCCATGAAACCCTGTTGAACCAATCGCGCTTCCACCGTGGCCTGCCGATTGGGAACCGTGAGCGCGTCCTTGGCGGTCAGGACCCCGGTCACTTTTGAAGCAGCCGGAACGTCCTGGTCCGGCCAGGCGCATAGGATCGCCAGAACCAGGACCGCGTAGTTTCCCCAAGCGCGACCACGCTGCGTTTTATATCGCTCATACCACATCGCCCGAGCCTCTCACCACACCGCAAGCAGCATTACAGCAATCCTCGATCCCGCTTCACGATGAGATAGGTGTCCCAGACCGACAGGGCGACCAGCCAGACATACAGCCACACCGCCGGCCGCCACACCAACCAGGCACAGGCCATCACGGCGAGAGAAACCAGAATCATCGGGTATCCGCGCTTCTCACCGATGTATAGATGACCAAGCCCCGGCAGCAGGCAAAGGCCGGCCGCACGAGCGGCATGCCATGATTTTTCGACGGCATCCATGAGAAAGCGGGGTATCGGCGCGGTGCAAAAAAAACGAAGGGTCAAGCTTCGTTCCGAAGGGCGGCGAGAACCTCATCGACGTGACCGTCTACCTTGACTTTCTTGAAGACGGCTTTCAGCTTGCCGGCTGGATCTATGACAAAGGTCGTCCGCTCAATGCCCCAATATTTTTTTCCGTACATGTTCTTTTGCTTGTACACGCCGTACGTTTTGGAAACCCGGGCATCTTCGTCGCTCAACAGAGTAAACGGAAGCTGATACTTGGTGATGAATTTTTGATGCGAGACGCCATCATCCTGACTGACGCCGAGCACCACGGCGCCGGCTTTCTTTATAGGCCCGAGTGAGTCACGAAACCCACAGGCCTCTTTGGTGCAGCCCGGAGTGTCGTCTTTGGGATAGAAATACAACACGACTCGTCGCCCCTTCAGACTCTTCAAGGTCACATGGTTTCCGTGTTGATCCGGAAGTGAAAATTCCGGGGCCTTGTCGCCGACTTTCAGCTCTTCCGCCATTGCCGCTTGCGCCCTTTCGTTAACGTGGTCCACCGCCGAACATCGGGCGCCTGGTTCCATACGGATGCTCCCTGGAAGGCCCTTTCGTAACCTCCGGACTTCCGAACGGCCGCAAGGCCGGTGAGTCCCAAATGACCTTGTCGCCGGGAGCCAAATTCGCCGCTTCGATGAAATGCTGATGCGCCTCTTCCGTTTCTCCCACCGCATTGAGCGCCAGGGCAAAATTATAGTGGGCCGGGCCCGAGTCCGGAGCCGCCTTGATCGTCTGGCCGAAGAGAGACTTCGCCTCAACAAACTCCTTTGCCTGATAGGCTTCCGTGCCGCGCTGATTCAATGTCTGCGCCTGCGCCGTCGCCCCGGTTCCCAACGGGAGCGGCACAAGCGGTTTCGGCTGGGATTTCGTACAGGAGGTGACGCCAATCAGTAGACAGACAAGAACGGCGAGCTTACTCCAGTTCATGCAACACCTATTTCGGATGTGGTAATCGGTACGCATCACGGCTTGGATTGCTTGCGCTGCTCTTCGTCAAATGCTTTCTTATAAAGGACCTCCCACTCGGCGCTGCCTTCGGCGATGGGACGCGAATAAGAGGCCAGTCGAGCTCGGACTTTCCGATCGATCGTCTCTTCCAACGCCGATTCGGATGCCAGAACCCGTTTGATTTCTCGCAACACCCGCCCTTCGTCCTCCTTGATGCGGCACTGCGGGCTTCGCTTCAACGCGCCGAGGATCAAGTGCGACAGATGGCTCGTCTTCTCCTCGGTCAACATGGCGCATTCAGAATCGAAGAATGGAAAATGGGCTTTATCACCCGCCATTCGATTTACAAGATGATTCCCCGCTCGCGGACGAGTTTCTGTTTGATCATCGTGAACATCTTCTGGTAGTCGGCCTTCCCATGCTCGATCTCTTTTTCGTACGTCTTCATCAGTTGCCTGATTTCCGCATGCAGTCGATCCTCAATAGACAATTCATCGGTGATCGTCTGTTCGATCGAGTCCCGCAGGGCTTTCTTCTCGCCGGTGATCTCAATATGGCCCTGTTGCTGCAATCGCGTCACGAGACTCTCCGCCATGTGACGGATCCGCTCCTTAGGCAGACGCATGGAAATTCCTCAGCAGGGCGCGCCCTCTCACTCCAGCGGTTCGACACGAATTTTGGCTGCCGCCATCGCCTGTCGAAGAACCGTGGCGTCGCCGATGATCCGCCCCACGATATTGACCCGATCCGCCGGCACCGGATCCGCTCCCATGCTCATCGGAGTCCGCCCGAAAAAAATAGCCAACACCTGACCTGCGCCCCAAAACGCGACGTCCCCGACTTTTACCTGCGTCGTGGCTGTTTCGCGATGATCCTTGACGCCCGGAATCTTGAAATAGAATTCTTCGCCCCAGATGTTGAGCTGATCCTCTACCGGCAGCGCTTTGTAGATTTCTTCCGCCGTCCTGCTGGACTTGAGTTCCGCCTCGAGTTGAATCCCTCCTACCCTGATTCGGATTCGCTTGTTCGTCTGAGCCGTCATCGTAACAGTGGATTGTGTTGGGATCCAATGCGAGAGACCGGACCGGCTGGCCTGCGTATCGACCGGCGACTCTAGCTTGTTTATCCTGTGAAATCAAGGCTACAATCCCCGCCGAAACACCACCGGCTCTCAATGTTGACCTCGACATTCGTGCACCTCAAAGGCATCGGTCAATCGACGGAATGCCGATTGTGGCAGGACGGCATCCGCGACTGGGCCACCTTCTTAAACCGGTCCCTCGTTCGTGGAATCTCGGTTGCACGCAAAGATTTGTACGATCGGGACGTCGAAGCCGCAGCCCTGGCCTTGGAACGGGGTGAGTCTCGGTACTTTGCCCGCTGCCTCAAACCGAAGGACCACTGGCGGCTTTTCGAGACTTTCCGGTCCCGCGTTCTCTACGTGGACATTGAAACCACGGGGACCTCAGTCTATGACGGCCATGTCACGATCGTAGGCCTCTATCGGAACGGCCGTATGAGCACGCTCGTCCATGGAGAGTCCCTCTCCGCCGAGCGTCTGCAGGATGAGTTGGATCAGGCGGATGTTCTGGTCACGTTTTTCGGAAGCGTGTTCGACGTGCCATACCTCAAGGCCGCATTTCCCGCCATCCGATTCGATCTGCCGCACTTTGATGTTTGTTTTGCGGCCCGCCGACTCGGCCAGCAAGGAGGACTCAAGCGCATCGAGCGTGAATACGAGATCGTCCGGGACTCCGAGATCCGCTCACTCGATGGGTGGGACGCCGTCAAGCTGTGGCACCGCTGGCGCGCCGGCGACTCAACCGCGCTAGACCTGTTGATCCGGTATAACTGCGCCGACACACAGAACCTCGAAGTGCTGGCCGAATCTCTGTATCGTCAATTGATCGCCCGCTACGGCCCGCCCTTTCTGTCCGTCGACCGTCCCACGCCCGTGTGAGCTTGGTCCCATGCTGCAATGGTCCGGTTCTGGAGTAAGCCATCAAGGCCTCGTTCGTCCCACGAATCAGGATGCCTTTTTTGCGGACAATCATCTGCAATTGTGGGCTGTCGCGGACGGAATGGGAGGCCATCCCGGAGGCGACGTGGCAAGTCGCCTCGCCATCGACACCCTTACCCGAACCGCGCCCGGAGAGACCGATCGTCTGCGTGGATCAGCGGAACAGATCCTCTCGGCGCTGCGCGGGATGGTGGAATCCGCTCATCACGCGATCGTTGACCATACTCGACTGCGCGTCGACCTGGTCGGCATGGGGACCACGCTCACCCTCCTTCACGTTTCGTCACACCCTTGTCCGACGGCGTCGATCGTCCATGAGGGAGACAGTCGCGCCTATCTCTGGCGACGCGGGGAATTGACGCAACTGACCCGGGATCATTCCATGGTGGAGGAGTATGTCCGGCAAGGCCTCTTGTCTCCCGCGCAGGCGCTCAATCATCCGCAGCGGCATGTCCTCTCCAGAGCTCTTGGGCTTGGTCCTGACTCGGATGTCGATGTCACGACAGAACGCCTCGAAGCCGAAGATGTGCTCGTGCTGTGCACCGACGGGCTCACGAAGATGGTTGACGACGAGAGATTGGCCGCTGCCCTCATGACGTCCACTCATTACACCCGCCCGCCCCAAGCGCGCCGAGACGCGCTCCTTCCCGGCCTCGCCCGCCCGCCCCGGGCGCGCCGAGACGCGCCCCTGCCGCACCCTGAAACTTTGTGCCGAGCCCTCATAACGGCGGCGCTTCAAGCCGGAGGCGTCGATAACGTGACGGTCGTGGTGGTCAAGGCGCAGAACTGATGCATGGTGGAAAAATTCATTGACAACGCGGCGACCTCCCAGGTAGCCTCCTGCATTATTGTTTCCCCTTCCATCTTTTCAGTGACGTTGCCTATGGTGAAAGTGCATCGTACTCCACGGTCATGTCAATCTGCCCAACGCACCTCGGTCTTCTGTCTCATCTTCCTCGTGTTTTGTCTTTCCGGTTTGTCCTTTGCAAGTGACGACTCAACGCCCGAATCCGTGCTCCGCACACTTGTCAAAGCCAACGCCGACAAGGACCTGGCCCTCATGGCGCAGTATATGTCCCATGACGGAGATGCGATCGGCTACAGCATCGGAGGCCGCAAGTATGTCGGCTGGGAGCCATTCGCGGAGGAGATGCGTAGTGAATTCGGGTCCGTGGCGCGGCTCGAGATCCCCATTGTAGATCTGCGTGTGTGGACGAAGGGGGATGTTGCCTGGTTCGCGATGGAGCTGGACTATATCCGGCATGTCAGTTCCGGCACCTCGAGCCAACGGACGGTGTTCCCTTTACGGGAAACGGGTGTCTTGGAGCGACGTGACGGCCGGTGGACGCTGGTGTCGTGGCATGAGTCATCTCGGGCTGACGGCTCCTTGGCCGGTGATCCCAGTGAACTCACACATCGAGTTTCCTCCGAAGGAGCCGCTCCGTCTTCCACGCAAGCCTATGACCTCAGCGGTGAATGGGAGATTAGTGAACTCGAAGGAAATGTCGTGGAAAAGACCTACCGAGCCACCCTCGATCGCCATGGAAACGGGCCGTACACTTGGCAACGAGGCCAGTTCACTACCACAAAGTTTGACGATCGCCGGTGGCATGGCACATGGAAGCAGGCCGGCAACGATCGCGAAGGCGGGTTTGAACTGGTCTTGTCCGAGGACGGCACCCAGGCGAAAGGTATGTGGTGGTACGGACGAGTGGGAAGTAACACGAATATTCCTTCCCGCCAGTATGGCGGCAACTATGTATGGAAGCGCTTGACCCCGCCCCCGTCAATCACGCAACAGTGAACGCTGCCCCTCGGCGCCCGCTGGATCAGCGACACATTAAGGATCGGCGCAATCACAGTGAAGGCCGACACTACGGAGGAACAAGGCATGATGAAGGTGATCGTATTCCTGTTCGTCACACTTGGCTGGCAATCCTTTGCCTATGCGACCGGAGAACACGACCATCATGCCATCCCGTCAATGCCGAGCCGGGCCGCCACCAGTGTCACTGTAGAGAATGATGTCGTCACGCTGACCTTTGGTCCGGTGGACCTGCCTTCGGGGCACGAAGGCGACCTGGCCGCCAGCATGCCGAAGCATATTTTCCAGCTTCCTAAGGATATGTACATGACCGGATTCAAATCGGAGGTCTTTACCAAAGACGGCCGGCAGCTTCCCAAGAACTACCTTCACCACATCCTAATGCTGAACAATGACAAGCCCAGCGTCTCCTGCGACGGAGAACCGTTGTTCTTCGCCGGAGCCGGTCTTGAAATGACCGAAGCCCGCTTTCCGGAAGGCTACGGCGTAAAATTGGCCAAGGGCCAGAATCTGATGTCGGTCGTCGCCTTTTATCATAAGGCCCCTCCGACCAAGGACGTGATGGCCCGCTTCACGATGTACGTTGCGCCGGACGGAGCGCCCATCAAGGAGATGGACGTGTACCAAGTAGGTGTGAATATCGTCTGTTACAGCAAATTTGCCCAGCGCGGACCGGAGCAAACGGACGAAGGAATCGAAATCAAGCCCGGTGTCAACGTGCAGTCGGCCCCGCTCAAATTCAACATGGACGGTTGCGTCAAATTTGCATATCCACATGGCCACGATGAGCTCCTCTTGATCGCCCTGGAAAACAAGAGCGAGCAGCGAACCCTGCTTCGCACGGTTCCCGCCGTGGACCACGAGGGCACCTTTCTGGAGTTCCAGCCTCATCAGGTCTACCGGGATGCCGGCGGTTTCCAAGTCACGATGGAAGACGACTATGAGATGGTCATGGTGCACCATCATCCGCTCCATAACGCCACCACCCATCATGGAATGGGCAACTATCTGCTCTACATGACGCCGGGCAAGTGTGTCGATTCGACCAATACGGCTGCGGCACGATAGCGCTTGATTTCCGCAGGGCGGTAGGCCTGTTGTCTTTGTCCCCGAATCAATAGCCACTACATAATCCGGCAGCAATCGTTCCGGCCCGCACAATCATCTGGCGCTCACCTCTCCAACGTTCCAACCACCCCCCTACTCCCTCCGAAAGTGTCAGGCGACCCATCGCGCTACGGACTGGGTTTTCGACCCGACTGTATGATATTGAGACATTCTCTTCAAACTGTATGGGCAAGCCCGGCCGCCATGCAGCGGACCACCTATCGGGTAGGAGAAGGGACCGCCGACATAACCCATATGGTCAGTCCCACATGACTTCCGCCAAACCTTCCCTGTACATGCTCTTGGTGAGCGACCACGCGGAAGAAATCAAGCTCATCTCGACTACTTTGCGGGGGTTTTATCCCGATTGCCGCGTCGAAGCCGTGTACTCATCCGACGAAGCGCTGCAATGGTCATTGCGGGACGAGTGGCACCTCATTCTGATCGACGATGCGCTCGCTCCTCGCAGCGGTGTAGAGATCCTGCACGAACTCAAACGAAATAGTCCGCATGCCGCCATTATCCTCCAAACCGACCGGGCGGATTCCGCCACCGCGCTCCACGCTTTGCAGCAGGGGGCGGACTTTCTCCTGTTCAAGGAGTCACCGGGCTTTGTCACCGAGTTGTTGTTCTATACGCAAGAAGCGCTCGAGAAGCGCGCACTGGAAATTAGGCTTGAGCATACGTTCCAGCGCCATCTTCGGCTTCTGGAAAGCCTCAGCGACTTGGTATACGAACTGGACCATGAGGGCCGATTCGTTTATGTGAGCCCGACCGTTACATCCTTGCTGGGCTATGCTCCGGAAGAGCTGGCTGGTCGACACTTTTCGATGCTGCTGCCCCCTACCCAGGAACGTATCGCTCGATATCATATGAACGAGCGGCGCACCGGCACCAGATCGGCGCATCAACTGGAATTGTACGTTCTGGGCAAGGGCTCAGGCGAGAGCGAGCGGGTCACACTCATGCAGCTCACCGCCAAAGGCCTCTACGATGAGCGCCGTCGCTACCTCGGCACAGTGGGATTGTTGCGTGATCTTTCCGCTCAACGCGAACATGTCAGCAAGTTGAAAGCGTTGGAAACGAGGCTTCAAGAAGCCGACCGCGAACTTGCCGCATCTCGCACTGCAGCCCTCAGTTCACAACATCTGCAACGACCCCTTTCGGCATTGCTTCAAGATTCACAGCGTCTGCTGACGACGCTGCAAGGCATTCACTTTGACCAACATGTGCAACAGTTGGCCGCATACGCCGCTCAAGCCACGGAGGCCGGACATGAAGTGTGGAAAGCCGTCCAGTTCAGTGGCCGCCGCGCGCAGGTCGTTTCCCTCAATAGCATCCTGCGCGAGGTCCTTGCCGAATTGTCTCAGGAGCAGCTTCTGCTTTCCCAGACCGTCGAGCAGCGCTTCGCACAGACTTTGCCCGGCGTAGCCGGAGATCCGCAGAATTTGAAGGAACTATTCCGCATTCTACTCTTGTACGTCCTCCGGACGCCGGCCGGTCCCCCGCTTCTGTTGGAAACCTATACGCTGAAGCTTGGCGATTCTTCACCTGCTCCATCGGCGGCGACGGTCTCGCCGCCTCTTAGCCCCTACGTGGTGATGGTCATCCGGCACGACACCGCCCGCCCGGTTCTCACGGTGCAGCCGTCTCCGGCGCAGACATCTGCCACACGTGTGTCAGGCTCGGATTTTCTTCGGGCATACGACATTGTGGGACAGCATGGCGGATCTCTAGAGATAGGCTCCGCGACCGGCCCGTCTCCCCAGATCATAGTGCGTCTGCCGGCAAGCCCCGTTGCTGATCAGTCGGGACAACCGCCCCATCCCGGATCGGCACCGGCGGTTGACCCGGCTCGGTCAACACCCTCTTCGACCCCGGTCACTCCTTCGGACCGACGCCGCTATGGAAGGATGCGCCTTCGCGTTCCATTGGAACTTTCGATCGGCACGGCGGCATGGCAGGGCTCGATCCTGGATATCGGCTTGGGAGGAATGTTCATCGTTTCTTCTCAACCCACTCCACCGATCGGAGACCAACCGGTATATCTGGCCATTCGGACATCGGTCAGTTTTCTGGAACTCCAAGGAACGGTTCGGTATCGATCCGTCGGGTCCTCCGGCGACGCACACGTTACCTCATTCATCATTGAATTTACACCGTTGATGCCATCCGAAGCGGCGGTCCTCGCTTCGTTCATTGAAAGCTTACGGGAGTCGCCAAGCGGCCTCACCATCGAAGGTCTTATTCCCGATACAACGGCACAACCAGCCTCTCTTCTCCCGGCATCCCCGCTTAGGCGAGAGCGCAGATGGCATATCCGGACGGAATGGGTGAGACCAATTCGTCTCGTATGTTCCCAAGGCAACGGACCGGCTTCCTTCACCGGCTTTCTGATCAATCTGAGCAGGGGAGGCGCGTGTCTACGCATGACCGGCCTATCCGAGGCGGAGACCATCCGGCTCTCCTCCCAAAGCCCGTCGCTTCAATTGGCCCTCTTGACGGAGGATTCGCTATCTCAAGAATTGCCCGTCCAGATTGCGTGGACCGGTCGCCAGACTGCCTTCGCCGACGGCCGGCTTGTCGGCGTCAGTTTTTCTCGATTGTCTTTGGAAGCAGAAGAGAGCCTCAATCAGGTCCTGGCCGATCGACTGATTTCCCGCTCTGAGTCGGGACCTGGCGTCAACGCCGACACACTCGGTACCGTACTCATGTTTCTGCGGACTCGGCGGGGGAAGTCGCTCGTCGTCTCTCATGATCGCTTCACGGATCAGATCCACGAAGACTCTCCCATCCTCATCGTTGCTCCCGGATACGCGCAAACCCGAGCGGACTATCTCGGGCTGGGCTCTGCATTCGGGATGAGCGGTTTCCGGATCCTCCGTTGTGACCCGACACATGCGCTGGGGTTGAGCGACGGCGATCCACGGCTGTTCACGTTGGGGGGCTTGCAAGATGATCTCGACACGGTGACTGAATTTGCACGAGGGCGGTGGCCCCGCGCGCGCCTTGCCGTTTTGACTTCAGACCTTTCTGCCCGTGTGTCGCTGAAACGTCTGGGACAGCGCAGGGGAGTGGACCTTCTTCTTCTCTTCGACCCGATTCTGGACTTAGGGGGCACACTCCATGATCTTCACCATCGCGATCTGATCGAAGAATGTCGGGCGGGCTCGCGGTTCGGCCTCATCAACCTCATGGGACTCCCCCTTCATGCCGATGATTTCTTGGATGATGCCATAGCGGAAGGGTACGCCGATGTTTCCTCGGTAGTCGCCGATATCCGCCTGTTACAGTGCCACGTTATGCTCGTGTCGACTCCTCCGGCTTACAGAACGTTCGCCGAGCCGGTGGCGCAGGAAACCGCCATGGGACAGCGGATTCTTGAACTGCTCGGCGATCGAGGCGCAGCCATTTCCTTGCCGTGCTCGATTACCGGGGAGGATGCCCTATCCGAAAGAAGTCGTGAGGCCTTTTACCCGCTCATCGCCCGCTGCAAAGAGACCCTTTCGGTGCGTGTGGCAGGGGTTGCTTTGGCCCATGATGCCGAACGGGGCGAGATCGAGGCACAATCTCGCCATGAACGGGAGCAATTGCGCCTCCGGCCCCGCATGTCCCAGCTGACTCAGGCGGCTCTGTGGACGACCTATACTCAATATAGCATCGTACTCAGCGAGGTCCCCTCCTACCTGCAACATTCGAACGACTTGTATCAGACCATTCATCCCTCCCGGCCAAACCAGACAATGTTGGACGTAGGATGCGGTGATTATGGATTCGCGCGGCTGTGGTTGCTCAACGAATTCTATCGGTCGTCGTCCCGTCCGTTGGCCGATAGGTCCCGTTCACGTTATGTCGGTGTGGATCTTCAGTTGGACAGCGTACGGTCCGCCCGAAACGCCTTCACGTCCATAGAGCGGCAAAGCGGCATGGTTTCCGGCGGCACGCCGGCCGCACCGCCTTCTGCTTTCTCCCGTTGGATCGTCGGCGATGCCGCATTCCTCCCGTTCGGGAATGATCTTTTTGACTCTATTGTCTGTCACTTTGTGTTGAATTTCACCGTGAACCCGGTGGTGACGGTCCGCCAGCTGTACCGATTGCTTCGACCGCACGGCACGTTGACTATGTCATGTTTCACTCCATCGACAAATCCGGCCTCTGTGTATCGCTTCCATCTCCAGGAGGCGCGACTAGACGGTTTATCCGGTATTCACCGAGACCTGCTGCTGGACCTGGCTCAACTCCATGAGGCCGTTCGAACTGGCAGGCTCCACTCGTTCACCACCCAATCATTGACCGCCCTGTTCAGCCAGATCACCGCCGATCCGGTCCGCACTTTCCCGAGTTTAGGCGGACATGTTCTCGTTGCAACCGTGAAAAAAGCCTGATTCCGTTAGGTGAATCGCCGAGCGGGATGTATACTTCAGCCTCGTGGGACGAGACGGTGAGGCAGCGACGGACCGCTCTCGCATTGCCCGCTCATCCCTGCTCTTCACTGTGCCGCCGAACAGACGCCAGCATACATGATAGACGACCGGCAAGTGAGCACTCCAGTTTTCGCTCCGGAGTCAGAAATCTTGACTTTTCTCACCGCGTTTAGCCGACGACTCGACGAAGCGCCGGATGCACAGCAGCTCTACGCTTCGATCGTCGATGCCTTCTCGCATGTTACTCGTTCATCTTCGACCGAACTCTGGACCGTCAATGCCGGCCGCGGGGAATACCGGCGACAGGCCTGGGTGGGCTCGGATTGCAATTCCCTTCCTGCCGCCTTGCGGGAATCGCCTGCCATGTCTCAGACCTTATTCTCAAGTGCGGACATCCTAGGACGGGACGAAGCGCAACGTAGATGTCCACCGGAAGCCGCTTCAACGCTTGATGAAATCCTTGGCGCTTGTCATTCGAACGTCATCGTGCCTCTCAGGTCCAAGGGGCACCTCGTGGGATTTTGTACCATGCGGATGAGCGACTGCGGGGATCTTCACAAAGCCGCCGTCGCCCGCCCCTTGCTCTTGATTGTCCAAATGTCGGCCGGCGCATTGCAGCACCGACTCAGCAAGAACGCCGACCGGTGCTCGCGGACGCTGCTCCGCAGAACCGATCGTCTGCGATCGCTTGAGATCATCGCCGGCGGCTTCGCCCACGAGATCCGCAATCCGCTGACGTCAATCAAGACGTTCGTGCAGCTGGCTCCCGAGAGACGAGAAGACGTCCGATTTATTCATGAGTTCAGTCGGCTCGCCGTACAGGATATTCATCGCATCGAACGGTTGCTCGAAGAGATCATCGACTATACCCGCTGCATCGTGCCGAGTCCGACGGAGGAAGACGTCAACGAGTTGGTGTCTTCCTGTGTGTCCTTCATTGCCATCAAAGCGTCCAGCCGATCCATTCGGGTACGCACGGTCCTTGCCGAGGGATTGCCTCTTCTGTCGCTCGATCGCCAACAGATCAAACAGGCGCTCATCAACTTGCTTCTCAATGCCTTGCAGGCAGCGCAGGATCACGGCAAGGAGATCGCCGTGCGGACGTTCCTCGGACAGCGGCCAGGCGGCGGAAGCGGGGTGTGTATTGAGATCCGGGATGATGGGAGAGGCATCCCGGCGGAGCACATCGAGCATATCTTTGATCCGTTCTTCACCACGGAGCATTCCAATGGCGCCGGCGACATTAGAGGGCTCGGCCTTACCATCGCGCACCAAATAGTTCGCGAGCACCAGGGGGACCTGACCGTCGAGAGTCGCGAGGGGGCCGGTTCGACGTTCTGTCTCTTCATACCGATCGACGCCCCGCCTCTACAGCGTGGTCATACGGGAGCAACATGAAAAAACGGGTTTTACTTGTCGACGACGAACCGCGGGTGCGGGCATCTTTGAAATCGGTTTTGGAACCGATCTACGATATTTCGGAGGCCGCCGACGCACGGGAGGGCCTAGATCTCTTCAAGCGCGAACCCCCGCAACTGGTGCTCCTCGATGTGATCTTGCCCGGAACGGACGGTCTCGCCGTCCTTCAGAGCATGCGCAGTGAGGATTCTCACATCCCTGTCATCATGCTCACCGGCACGAAATCGGTCAAAACCGCGGTCGATGCCATGAAATTGGGGGCGGCGGATTATCTATCCAAGCCGTTTGATATCGAAGAGCTGCGGATCGTGGTGGATCGGACGCTCAATTCGCAGGACCTGGAGCGCGAAGTCCGGCAACTCCGTGCACAGATCGTTCAGCGGTATGCATTTCACAACCTGATCGGCAAGAGCGCTTCCATGCAGGAAATCTATGCCAAGATCGAGCAGGTTGCCGACAGCCGCACGACGGTTCTCATCACCGGCGAGAGCGGGACCGGGAAAGAACTGGTCGCAAAAGCAATCCACTACAACAGTTCCCGACGGGATCGGCCGTTTATTGCCTTGAACTGCGCCGCCCTGCCTGAGACGTTGATCGAAAGCGAATTGTTCGGTCACGAGAAAGGCTCGTTCACCGACGCCACCGCCCGGCGGGTCGGACAATTCGAGTTGGCGAACACCGGCACCCTGTTTCTCGACGAAATCGGAGATCTGAGCGCCACGACCCAGGCCAAGCTTCTGCGCGTGCTTCAGGAACGCGAGTTCACGCGCATCGGAGGCGTGCAGTCGATCAAAGTCGACGTCAGAATCATCGCCGCCACCAACAAGAACTTGGATGAACTCGTCCGCAAGGGGCTGTTTCGGGAGGATCTGTACTATCGAATCAATGTCATTGCGCTCTACCTGCCCCGCTTACGGGAACGCGGGGAAGATATTGCACTGCTCGCGAAGCATTTCCTTGCCAAACGGATCGAGGAAGAGAAACGGCCGGTTCAAGACTTCTCCAAAGAAGCCTTGGAGCTCCTCACCCGATATCCCTGGCCGGGCAACGTGCGCGAGATGGAGAATATCATCGAACAGGCGTTCATCTGGTCCAAAGGCTCGCCCGTCATTACACCGGAGCACCTCCCCGCAGTGCTTCGAGCCGATACACGATCCACATCTCTTCGGGACGACACGCTTGCCGGCCGCCTGTCGCTGGAAAAGGCCGTCATGGAGTTTGAGCGAGAGATCATTCTCGATGCGCTGAAACGAACGAACTATATTCAGACACACGCGGCCGGCATGTTGGGCATCAGCAGAAGGATGCTGAAGTACCGGATGGACGCCTTGGGCATCACCCGTCCGGACAGCACCACCGCCGAGTCACAGTGAGTCACGCATGAGAGGACATTCAGAGATGCCGGCCGATTCCGCCGCGGTCTATTCGATCCGGGTGGGAGACCGCTTGACGCCGATCCATGCCAGGTCTATATGTAACGTGACGATTGTCCGGTGCCTCCGATGTTGAATGGTTTCAATAGCACCGACGAAAGGTATGGCGATTGCCTCAGCACAAATGAGTTGTCTTGCACCTCACCAGTGGAGTTCGCCGTATGGGGACCGCACCAGTCTCTGAGAAAGCAGTAGGCAAACCCTCCGTCTTAGTGGTCGATGATGAAACGGGACCCCGCGATGCACTGAAAGTTATCCTTCGCCCGTTTTTCACCATTCATGCCGCGGCGAGCGCGCAGGCTGCCCTGCAAGTCTTGAAACAACAGCACATCGATTTGATCACCTTGGACCAAAAACTGCCGGACCGACAGGGCATTGAATTGCTTCAAGACATCAAGCATCAGTATGCCGACATTGAAGTCATCATCATCACGGGCTACGGCAGCCTCAAGTCCGCCATGGAGGGCATTCGCCACGGCGCCGCCGGCTATCTCCTGAAACCGTTCAACGTGACGGAGCTCATCACGCTGGTCAATCAAACGCTCGAGAAGAAGCGCCGGCTCGACTTCCTCCGCTCATTTCTCAAGAACTCAACGGCCTTGCGTGGAACCGAGCAGGATATCGCACGCGCCTGGAACGAATTGAAGGAAGGATATGGCTCAATAGGGTCGGTTCAGAAAACGGCGGCGGCCCCCTCTAGTGATGAAGCTGCCTCTCTGATCCCGCTTCTGTCCGACCTTTTGGAAGCCAAAGATCGTCAACTGCTCAACCATTCCAGCCGTGTCAGTTTCTACGCGTCACTATTGGCGAACCGGCTGAATCTCCCGGTCGCCGAGCAAAAATCGCTGGCGCTGGGCGCATTCCTGCACGACATCGGCAACATCAGCACCATCCCATACTCTTTCCTCTCGCACGAAGCGGGAGCTCGCGGCTCACAGCCAGACCGCGAGCATCCCGACGTGGGGGCGCGGATGATCCTTCCGCTGGGATTTCCCGCCGAAGTGGGGCAAATCATCGCGTACCATCATGAACGCTTCGATGGATTAGGGTATCCGCACGGCTTACGCGGCGACGGGATCCCGCTTCTTGCGCGCATCGTGGCCATTGCCCAAGCTTTTGACAGGCTGACCGTTGATATTCCTGGGGCGCATCCGCTCTCCGTGGATGACGCGGTGCGCCAGATCGCGCTGCAGGCCCAAACCTATTTCGACCCGATGTTGACGGACCTGTTCACCCGAGTCGTCCAGGAATGCAAGGCATCGCTCCCCGCATTAGCCATTGCCGCTTCTCCGAACAACGCCTCAGAAGGCTGACCGGCCCATCAAGATTCTTTCCGTCGTCGGGGCTTCCTTGCGCCGACCATCATTTCCGCGGCCGTGGCTCGCACGTTTTTCGTGACCGTCGCGCCCCCTAACATCCGGGCGATCTCCTCCTCACGACTGTCTCCGAGTAATTCGCGGACGTTGGTAACGGTCCTGGCATTCTTGATGTCCTTCTCTATCAGATAATGGCGGTGCGCCCGCGACGCTACCTGCGGCCAATGGGTGACACACAATACTTGATGATGCGCCCCGAGTGCCCGCAACCGGGTCCCCATCATTTCGGCGGCCGGCCCCCCGACTCCGGCATCCACTTCATCGAAGATAAGCACCGGCACGCGGTCGGTTTCGGCAAGGACCGTCTTCATGGCCAACATGATGCGCGACAATTCGCCTCCTGAGGCGACGCGCGCCAGCGGACGGAGCGGCTCGCCGGGATTGCCGCTAAAAAGAAACTGCACCTGATCCTGACCGGTCGGTCCCCGCTCCCCGTCCGGTTTTCTTTCGACCAGAATTTCGAATGTGGCACGCTCCATCTTGAGTGCCGCCAGTTCGCGGGCCACCTGCTCGTGGAACTGAGCCGCCACCAGCCCGCGCTTCTCCGATAGTTCTATCGCCAATTTATGCTCCAGCAGTGCGGCTTCATCCACGGCGCGCGCCCGTTCGGCAAGCCGCGCGTCCGCCGCATCTATGTCTGCCAGTTCACCTCGCACCGTCCTCACCTGCTCCAATAACGTTGCGAGGGAGCCGCCGTATTTCTTCTTTAGTCGCTCCAGTTTGTCCAGCCGCCGCTCAATGTGATCTAACCGCGCCGGGTCGTCGTCGATCCGCTCTCCATAGTCCCGCACCTGACCGGCAAGCTCCCGTAATTGCACCATGGCGTCTTCACAGAGCTGCCTCCATCCCGCCGTGTCCCCATCCAGCATGCTCAATTCATGAAGGCTCTTGGCCACTTCAGCCAGCAATTTCAGCGCCCCGTTGTCGTCTCCGTACAGTCGCTCATGAATATCATAGGCCGCTTCCCGCAAGCGCTGTGCATTCGCCAGTCTTTGCCGATCCGCTTCCAACGTTTCGTCTTCCCCCAATCGGGGATCGGCCTCACCGATCTCCTGCATCTGATACCGCAGATACTCCTCACGCCGCCGCCGTTCAGCAATTTCCCGCTCCAGTGCTTCGAGGGACCGGCGATGAGCCACCCAGGCTTCATAGGCGTTCCGATGTCTGGCCCTGAGCGGAGTAAGACGGCCAAACGCATCCAGCGCGTCCACCTGCGCGGTCGGAGCAAGTAACGACTGCTGGTCATGCTGCCCGTGAATGTCGACAAGCGTGCCGCCGAGGCGTTCCAAGAAATGAAGCGGAACGGGGTTGGCGTTCAGGTAGTTCCGACTCCTTCCCGACGTCGCGACGACCCGATGGACAGTCAACTCATGGGTCGTGGCATCAAGAAAGTGCTCTCGCCTTAACTCGTCGATCAGAGGATGATCAGGGGTGAGTGTGAAAACAGCCTCCAGGCGGGCCTCTTCGGCGCCGGCGCGGATCTGATCGACGGAGGCACGTCCGCCGAGCAGGAGCGCCAAGGCGTCGATGAGTAAAGACTTGCCGGCTCCGGTTTCGCCGGTGAGCACGGTAAAGCCCGGATGAAACACGATCGTGAGCTGCTCGATGACACCGAAATTCGTAATGCGCAGCTCGGTCAGCATTGCTGCTGCAGGAAGGATCTCCTATGGAACAGGATGTTGAAAAAGTCCGCCAGCTTCGTTCTCGCGTCGTTCAGAGGCTCAACGTACCGACGCGGGAAAAGAGCCCGTCTCGGCGGGCTCGGGCGGGCGGGTAAGAATGATTACGCCTCGCCTTCAAGACACTGCCGGCTCACCGACTCGCCGGCGTGCACAAGCGTGGCACTCATTATTCTTCGTGCCGTGCACCTCGCTGCGGCCTTGCTGGACGGCCTTTTTGAACATCCTGAAGGCTAGGCTATTGTGATACTTTCCATGCTCTCTTGTGCCGGTCGGAAGTTTCTGGAGTCCATGATAGCTACGCGCTGCCGGAATGCTGAACCAAAAGGGAATCGATAATCTCTTTGAACTGGCGCTTCGGACGCGCGCCGACGAGCCGTTCGACTGCCTGACCGCCCTTGAAGAACAAAATGGTAGGAATGCTCATGACCTGGTACCGACCGGCGATCTCGGGATTCTCATCCGTGTTCAGCTTGCACACCTTCAACTTCCCCGCATACTCGGACGCCAGTTCATCGATGATCGGCGCCACCATCTGGCAAGGTCCGCACCAGACCGCCCAAAAATCCACCAGCACGAGTTCCTGCGCCTTCATCACGTCGCTGTCCCACGTCGCCTCGCTGATCTTCTGTACCTCTGCTCCCACGGACACCCTCCTTCGGATTTGCAAGCAATGTTCTCGAAATCGCATCCTATACTACGGTTCTTTCGACTGTCAATTCATCAGCCTACCATGACCACTCGGGCGGTACACCGAACCACCAGTCGGTCGGTTTCGCTTGGCGCCATGCCGTTTGCTGCTTCCACAATTCCCGCGCAGCCGCTTCATCCAAACGCTTGGCCATCGCAGCCGTGATGTCGGCTTGCCGCTGCAACGCTTGTTGAACGACTTCCTTTGCGATGCGCGCGAGAACGTCCGGCGGATCGGTCAAGTCCTCGGTCTTCCCTGAGGCGAGGTTGAGGTAAATGAGCTCGACGGTCACCCACTGATCGGTCTTGGCCAGATGATCGAGATATTGGTCCAATGCGAGATACACATAGGTCAAATACACGTACGCGGCGGCGGAGGGATGGATACGCACCTCTTCTTGGCACGCCTCGATCGCGCGCCGGTAGTCGGCCGCTTGCAAGAACACTTTCGCGCGCTGGAGGGGTGCCTGATCATCGGCCTGAGCCGGCAGCGCCCAGACTGCGTAAGTCCACCACAGCACTCCCGCGAGCAGAATGAGTCCGAAATCTCCTCGTCGACAACTGCGAGCCGGCTGATGAGCGGGAACGGCGCGTCTCGGGTAATCGATTGCGGAGCAATCGGTGGGCGGATCGGTGAAATGAAATCGCCCGGGGAAAAGGATGGGTGAGATAGCGGGCAGCCCCGGTTTCACTATGATGCGCTGGAGAGTCATCATTCTTTGTACTCGTACTGTCGGTCGCTACGCCCGGCCGACGAGAAGAACGGCGCAGCGACGCCGGCACCGCCATGACGAAAGCCTCCGTCCCCGGCACCGCCAACCGGCCATAGAGATAAGCTGAGCCGTCCCTGACCCGAAAGCCATCGACGGTCAAGGATTCAACGAAGACTGGGCATCGAGGGTACCGGCAACGGTGACTCGACTCGGCCGTAAGGGCCTCCCGGCGCCGCCCAAGGAAGCCCTCGTTCGCCGATCAGCAACGGACCCAGCACCGTTCG
>DATFFC010000135.1:0-21183 GCA_035250505.1 Nitrospiraceae bacterium
CCAGGGATTCGTGAAGGTGAATCACAAAGAGTTCCGAGACGTCATGCGGCATGGAGCCCGGTGGTGTATCGAGCGGGGCTACGGATGGCAGCGCGACCTCGAATGTATCGAGGAGCACGGCTGCATCGAGCGGGCCGATCCCGCGCAGGTCACCGAACGGGCGGTGACGCGGGGGATCGGCCAGCTCGGCACGCTCGGATCCGGCAATCACTATCTCGAAGTTCAGGTCGTGGGTGACGATCGGCTGTTTGACCGGGAAGCCGCAGCCGCGATGGGCATTCATGGCGACAACCAGATCGTCGTCATGGTGCATTGCGGGTCCCGGGGATTCGGCCATCAGGTCGCGAGCGATTATCTGAAAGTTTTTGAGAAAGCCATGCGGCGGCACGGCATCTCCGTGCATGATCAGCAACTGGCCTGTGCGCCGTTTCGTTCGCCCGAAGGGCAGGACTACTTCGGCGCGATGAATTGCGCAGCCAACGCGGCCTTCGCCAACCGCCAAGTCATCACGCACCAAGTCCGCGCGGCGTTCGGCGCCGTCTTCGATCAGTCGCCGGAAGTGCTGGACATGGAGGTGGTCTACGATGTCGCGCACAACATCGCTAAGGTCGAACGTTATCCGGAAGGGGAGCTGCTCGTCCATCGAAAAGGCGCCACCCGCGCGTTCGGCCCGGGGCGGGCGGAAGTACCGGAACGCTACCGTACGATCGGCCAACCGGTGATCTGCGGCGGATCTATGGAGACCGGCTCCTATCTCTTGGTGGGCACAGACCGAGCGGTACGAGACACATTTGCCAGTACGATGCACGGCTCGGGACGGACCATGTCACGCGGGCAAGCCAAACGAGCGGTTCGCGGGGAAGCGCTGCAGCGCGCCATGAAGGAGCGCGGGATCCTGGTCAAGGCGGTTTCGATGTCCGGCTTGGCGGAGGAAGCGGGATTGGCCTACAAGGACATTTCGGAAGTCGTGCTGACGGTCGATTCCGCCGGTATTACGAAAAAAGTCGCCGAACTCAAGCCGATCGGAAATATCAAGGGATAAAACGCCTGCAGGATGTTCAAAAAGGCCGTTCAGCGCGGCCGCAGCGAGGTGCACGGCACGAAGAATAATGAGGTGCGCGATCCGACGGCTAAGGAGCGTCATGTCTGCGCACGGGCGCGAGACGGTGAGCGCCCAGTGTCTTCCTCCCTTTGTGCACGCCGGCGAGGTTCACGACGCGCCGAATAAGGCGCGTCGCGTTTGTGAACGCCCGCGAGTGGTGAGCGGGCTGTGTCCCGTGAGCCGGCAGTGTCTTGACGGCGAGGCGTAATCATTCTTACCCGGCCCGCCCCGAGCCCGCCGAGACGGGCTCTTTTCCCGGGTCGGTACGTGGAGCCTCTGAGCGATGCGAGAACAAAGCTGACGGGTTTTTTCAACATCCTGCTAATCCCGATGCCGGTAACCGTAAAGCAGCGTAATATTGATCCGGCGGTTGGTATAGCCTTCTTTGAACGAAATCTCGTCGGTCTCATGAAAGAGATCGGAATTGAAAATGACCGCCCGGTTTGATCGATAGGGAATTCTCACGTCACCCGCTCCCACCTGCTTGAGCCAGTCGTAAATCTTTCCCCGGTTCGCGTCGCTGTTGTAGTCCTTGAAATTCCACTCGCGCGGGGCCTCCTTGTTCCACACCACGAGGCCGCCGGATGCCGGGTTCAGGTTTGCGTCGTCCGCGGTAATCCAAAAATTCACGTTGACCGCCGCAGCGTCGGCGTGAATGTTCAAGCCCCGGCGTGCGCTGTCATGCTTGAAGGCCCACGCCTGCGTGAGCGGGTGAGAACCGAAGATCCTCGGAAAGGTCTTGCGCAATTCATCGGCAACTTGCAACAGGAGGGGGGTGGCGAATCCGTCCCCTAGAAAAGCGCCGATGTAGCCATTTTCGTAGTCCTTCTTCCAAATGGTCGATTCCCAGCAAAAGCGGCGGAGGCGTTCCAGCGCTTCCGGCCGGAGGAGGTCGTCCACGAAGGTGACTTCCGGTCTCTGGGCATGGTATCGCTCCTCGACAGTCGCCACGTCCAACTCGCGGTTAATCGCGCCTTCCGACAGTCGTTCGCAGGAAGCGACGTGCACCAATCGATTGAAGGAAAGCGCGACCGACTGCAACTCATCCGGCGACACGGTGAGCCGGTTGCCCGGTTCACCACGCCGATCCAAAGACGCCCGGAGCCGGTTCAACGCGTCTTTATAGGATTCGAGCTCCGACCCGATGAGACCCGCGCTCAACAGGTATTCGAGTTGCTCGGCATCGTGTTTGAGTCGTGATCGATAGACGACGGTATCCTTCACAGGCCGGCCGTGACCATACTTGGCTTGCGCCGTTCGAGTAAAACACGCTAATGCGCGCTCCGATTGGCCCGCCCACAGCGCCGCCATGCCAAGGTTGTACGTCGCCGTGAGGTAGCCGGGCTGAGCGCGAAGCGCCTTCTCGTAGCAGGCAATGGCTTCGTCCAGACGCCCTTGATCCATGTAGACCAGACCGAGATTGTTCAAAGCCTCGGCGTGATCGGGCTTGAGCGTGAGGGCTCGCCGGTACGAGACGACGGCTTGCTCAAACTGTCCGCGCTCTTTGTAGAGGACCCCGAGATTATTGAGCGTCTCGACATGATCGGGTGCCGCCCGCAGGACCTGATCATAGGTTTGCTCGGCTTCGTCTAGGCGGCCCACTTCTCGAAGGACGTTTCCCAGGTTCACGGCGGCATCGATGTGACGGGGATTCAACGCCAACGCTTTCCGATAGGATCCGACGGCATCGTCCGTCTTGCCGGCTCGCTGGGCCACCACTCCGGCATTGAACCAGTAGAGGCTGTTGGCAGGGTCCAATCGGCAGGCTTCAGCCAACAAGGGAAGGGCTTGGTCCAGACGACCGAGTCGATAATAGAGCAAACCCAAATAATGCGTGGCTTCAGGATGAGCGGGAGCCATGGCAAGTGCGGCGCCGTAGAGCTGTTCCGCTTGGTGAACCTGACCCGCCTGGTGGGCGCGCTTGGCCTGTTCCACAAGCGCGCGGACTTGCGGTGAGCCGGAGCGAGATTGCTTGGTTTGCTTCTCCTGTCGTCGGCGTGTGGCGCGGTTCACTGAGTGGGCCCCGTCCGAATGGCTGCCGTGGCTGCTGCTGGATCGAGTGGTGCACAGCCTAACGCAAATCCAGGACGGCGTCAAAGTGGAAGGGTGGGGCCGGAGGTCCGTGTTATGCGGCGGCGGACCCCTGCAGGCGCTGCCGCTGTCCAAGGATGTCGAGCGCAGCGACGCGGTAGGCTTCGGCAAAGGTGGGGAAGTTGAAGATACTGTCGATAAAGAAATCAATCGTTGCGGCGTGTTGAAGCGCCACCTGACCCAGATGGATGAGCTCTGTTGCCTCTTCGCCGACGATTTGGAGGCCGAGCAACCGCTCGCCGCTCGGATCGGCCACCATCTTGAGGAGTCCATCCGATGCTCCGGAGATCTGGCCGCGGGCGACTTCGCTGAACCGCGCCCGGCCGATCAGCGGACTTCGATACCGGAGGCGGGCTGCTTCCTCGTCCAGTCCGATCGACGAAATCTCCGGCAGAGTATAGATGCCGAGCGGAATTTGGTTCACCGAATCTCCCATCGGGAGTCCCAACGCATGGCACACCGCGCGCCGGCCCTGCTCCATGGCTGAGGAGGCGAGGGCGGGCGGTCCCAACATGTCTCCCGCCGCGTAGATATGGGGCACGGACGTTTGGCCGTACTCGTTGACGGAGAGAGTCCCCTTGCCGTTTATGGAGAGTCCGGCGGCTTCCAAATTCAAGCCTTCGACATTGGCCTGCCGGCCCACGGCGACCAGCATCTTTTCACTGGAAACGGTGACCCCGTTGTCCAGCAGTGCGTTGACGTGTGAGAGCCCGTCCCAGGTCGCTTCCGTCACCGTACGACCGCCATGGTATTGCCCGCCCTGCCGTTCAAAACTCTGCTGATACGTCGCAACCACTTCCTTATCCAAGAATTGGAGCGGCCTCATGGCCTTGTCGATGATGGTGACCTGCACGCCCAAGAGAGAAAAAATCGAGGCGTATTCGCATGCAATGACGCCACCTCCAACGACCGTGAGCGAGCGCGGCAGGTAAATCATCGACAGCAGAGAATCGCTGTCCAGGATGTGCTCGTGATCGATGGGAATCTCGGAGGTGATCCTGGGCCTTGTACCGGTGGCGAGAACGATGGTCTCCGCCATGAGCGCTTGCTTGCCGCCGTCGACCAATAAAAGCTCGATTTCATGAGAGGATTTGAAAGAGGCCCGGCCGTGCAGGTAGACGACCCCGTTCCGCCTCAATTGATGAGTCATATAGGTTTCATGGGCGTTGACCACTTCATCAAGCCGGTTCATGAGAGACGCGACCGGCACATCGGAACGCAGTCCTCCTTCAAATGCATTGCCCGCCCGTTTCAGTCGGGCATGTTGCAGCGCGCTTTCACGGAGGGTCTTGCTGGGGATGGTCCCACGATAGACGCAATTGCCTCCGATGCCCTGTTCCCGCTCGATCAACGCGACCCGCTTTCCGGCCTTCGTGCCCTGGATGGCGGCTTTCTGGCCCGCGGGACCGCTGCCGATCACGATGATGTCGTACTGGGCGGCTCGGCTCATAAGTTCATCGCATCCACGACGACCGCAATCTTGTCTTTGAATTTGAGCAGCGTGTCAACGTCCTCGGGATACAGATTGAGGTCCGCATACACCGGATGCTCGCGCACGGCGGTTTCGTCCAAATGGGAGGGCTCTAGAAGATGCGTGGCGAGGCGATCCGCAAGGCAGGTGGTCATGCATTCCTGACGAGCGACGGTGGCCTGATCATAGTATTCGTAGAACGCGATCGCCTCCGCGACCGGGGGCGGGAGCGCCCATTGCTTCGCGATCAACGACCCCACGCGCATGTGGTATCCGGCCAAGAGTTGCTCGAGGGGTGCGGTTCCCACGGGAATGCCGTGTTCTTTCGCGAGAGCGGCGGCAGTCTGGAGGACGACCGGTTTTCCGATGGCATGCAAGAGCCCGCAGAGATAGGCGCTCTCGACGTTGAAGCGGCGCATCCGCGCGATCTCCTTGGCGTACGCCCCGCTGGCGAGGGAATGCCGCCAGAGCCCCTTGATCTCTTGCTCGAATCCGTCGACCTTCAAGGCGGCGTTCTTAAGGGAAGTCGTGAAGGCGATCTCGGAAAGCAGATTCATGCCCAGCATCGCCACCGCATGTTGCAGAGATACGACGGGATTGCGCGGCATGTACGCGGGCGAATTGGCCACCCGAATGACATGGGCGGCCAACGCCTGATCTTGATGGATCAGGGCCGCCAGCTTTGCTGCCTCAGCATTCGGGTCATACACCATGGTCAGCACCTCGGAGGCCACTTTGGGCAGGAGGGGCACTTCCACGGTGCCGGTCTCAATCCGTTCGGTCAACAGGGATTCCAGACGATTGCAGGATGCATCGGATGTCTCTGTCGCAGCAGTCACGCAATCCTCCATGAGATGAATGTTGGAACCGGTATGACTTGGACAGTGCGTTTTCGGCATCCGCAGGGCAAAACCTTAGCCGGCACGAAGGGCCGCTCGGACGGCGTAGTGGCCGCTTCGGGACGGCACCTATATCGGCTTCGGGACGGCACCTGTATGATGTATACTGCATCAACGTTCCATCGCGTGCGAGCTGATCTTTCATAAAAGATACTAGAGGAAGATAGAGAGATGGCGCTTCGATATGCCCTGTATCCCGGCTGTGCAGCGAAGGGGGCGACGCCGGAATTGTATCAGTCCACCATGGCGGTCATCGGCCGCCTCGGCATCGAGGTGGTGGAGTTGGCCGCCGCCTCCTGCTGCGGAGCCGGCGTCGTGTCGGAAGCAGATCCCGAGGTGGCGCTGGCGCTCAATGCGCGGACCTTCGCCCAGGCGGAGCAACTGGGGCTCGATGTGATGACCATTTGCGGCACGTGCCAGGGGGTCATGGGGACGGCCAACAAACGGTTGAAGACGGAGCCCGGCCTCTTGGCACGGATCAATGCCGTCATCGAGAAAGACGGCATCGCCTATCGGGGGTCGGTCCAGGTGAAACACTTGCTGTGGATCGTCGTGCGGGAGGTCGGGTTAGGGCGCTTGGGCGATCAGGTTCGGATTCCGTTTGAGGATTTCCGGATCGCGCCCTTCTACGGCTGCTATATCCTGCGTCCCTCATGGGATCTGGGATTCGACGACCCGGAACAGCCGACTTCGTTGGAAAAGGTAATCCGCGCCGTCGGCGGTGAGCCGGTGAGGTATGCCGGCCGAACGAAATGTTGCGGCTTTCCCATCATTCTGGAAAAAGAGGCCATCGCGGTCGCGATGGCCGGAGCCAATATGAAGGAGGCCAAGGACGAGGGGGCTGATTTCATGGTCACGCCTTGTCCTCTCTGTCACATGAGTCTCGACATCTATCAGGAACGGGCCGGCCGGGCAGTGAAGACGCCGCTCGAGCTGCCTATCCTGCACCTGCCGCAATTGCTCGGTCTGGCCATGGGCATCCCTGCGAAGGATTTGGGCACCGCTCGGCACATTGTGCCGATCGATACTATCATCCGCACGCTCGAACGGCGCTCCACGCAATCGCACGCATCAAAGGGAGTTCATTCATGAAAGTGGTACGTCTCGTGGATCATCAGCAGTTCAGCACGGAGAAGATGAAGAAGAACAATCTCTTTCAGACGCCGCGGTTTTTTTGCGATATCTACTGTTTCGAACCGGGACAGGAGCAGAAGGGGCATGTCCATGGGGAGCAGGACAAGATGTACCTCGTCTTGGAGGGAGAAGGGACGTTCCAGGTCGGTGCGGAATCGAAAATCCTAGGTCAGGGATTCGGGACGTTGGCGCCCGCCGGGGAAGAACACGGGGTGAAAAATCATACGAATCAGCGGCTCAAGCTGCTCGTGTTTGTCGCGCCGAACCCGTGAGCGTTGTGCGGGGGCCGAGGCGGTCAGTGTTAGGGTTGTTTAGTTTCGATTTTGCGCAGCCGGCGATCTAAGGCGAACCTCGTGACGCCCAAGTGTTTCGCGGCCAGACTCTTATTATAGTCGGACAATCGTAGGACTTCTTCGATAATCGCCGCTTCGATATCCGCAAGGGTTTGCTTGCCCAGCGCCATTTCCACGCGGACGACGTGCTGATCCCCTTGGGTGGTGGCGGTCGCAGCTGGAATGCTCGCGTCCTGTAGCTCGCGCGGCAGACAGGCGGCCGTCAAGGTCCTGCCCTGACAGAAAATCGTGGCCCGTTCCATGATGTTTTGAAGCTCGCGGATATTGCCGGGAAACGAGTACCGCTCCAGAATTGCGCGCGCCTCCGGATCGATCTCCACGATATCTTTGCCGAACTCCTTGCTGTACCGCATGAGGGCGTGCATGCTGAGCGGGAAGATATCCTCCGTCCGGTATCGAAGCGGCGGCAGCTCGAAGGTCACCACGTTGAGCCGGAAGTACAAATCTTCCCGGAAGGCACCACGCCCGATTTCTTTCTTCAGATCATGGTTCGTCGCGGCAATGAGTCGGAAATCGACCGAGATTTCCTCCGTGCCGCCGACGCGCTGGAACTTTCGCTCTTGGAGCACGCGCAGCAACTTGGCCTGCATGGCCAGGTCCAGGTCGCCGATCTCATCAAGAAACAACGTGCCGCTTTCGGCGCGATCCAGCACACCCAGCTTGCGGTGGTGGGCGCCGGTGAAAGCTCCGCGTTCATAGCCGAAGAGCTCGCTTTCGAACAGCTCTCTCGGAATGGCGGTGCAATTCACGCCGATAAACGGTGCGGCGGCGCGCGTGCCGTTATGGTGGAGCACCCGCGCGATGAATTCCTTGCCGGTCCCGGTCTCTCCCATCAACAGAACGCTCGTCTTGGGATTCTGCGCGACCTCCCGGATCTGGCTCACCAGCGCTTTCATGGCCGGGCTCTCCGCGATCAAATGATCCATCGAGAATTCATCGCCCTGCCGCTCGGCTTCGTAGGTGACCCGCCGCCGCAAGGTGAGCAATTCCAGGGCGCGGGCGACGACCTGGTCGAGCCCGTCCAAGTCCACCGTCTTGATCACGAAGTCATACGCGCCCAGCTTCATCGCGCCGACCGCATCCTCGACCGTCCCGTAGGCGGTCAGGATGATGACCAGCGGTTGGGGATACTTCGAGCGGATCGTTTTCAAGGTGTCGAGGCCCGACAGTCCCGGCATCTTCAGGTCGAGTAGAATCAGATCGGGGACTTCGCGCTCCAGTCCTTTGATCAGATCATCGCCCGATTCGAATCCCGACACGGCATGCTGACGCCGGGACAACCGCTTCACCAAGGCGGAGCGGATAGCCGGCTCGTCGTCTGTCACAAAAATGGTGGCGCCCATACGTTAGTACCCCGATCCGGACTGCCGTAACGGCAGCCATATGTCGACGGTCGCGCCTTTACCCGGCTCGGAGGCCACCGTGATATCGCCGGCGTGCAATTCAATGATATTCCGGCAGATGGCCAAGCCGAGCCCGGTTCCTCGGCGCTTGCCGAGCGTGAAGAACGGTTCGAACACGTGCGGCAAATCCTCCGGAGAGATGCCGCGCCCTTCATCGATGACGTTGATGGCGATCCCGGCCTCCGCGCCTCTGGTCTGTTCGAACGCGGTCACCGTGATCGTGCCGCCCTCGTGGGAGGCTTCGATGGCGTTCTGAATGACGTTGAGAAAGACCTGCTTGATTTGATCGGGGTCCGCGTGGAGGGGAGGAAGGCCCGACGGAAGCTGGCAGGACATCGTCAGATGTTTCTCGGTTAGCGTGGTCTCCAACAGCTTGAACGCCTCATGTACCACGTCGGACAGACTGAACCAGGACGGGACGATGGATCGAGGCCTGGCATGATCGACGATCTGGTTCACGATACGGTCGAGGCGGTGGATCTCGCGGAAAATGATCTCGAGATCCGCGCGGCGCGGATCGTCCGGCGCCGCATCGTCCAACAGCAGGGCGGTGGTCGAGCCGATGCCCACGAGCGGATTGCGGATCTCATGCGCAATCCCGGCGGCAAATTGTCCGAGGGTGGCCAGCCGTTCGGCCCGCCGCAATTGGGCCTGCATGTGATCCAAGGCGGAGATGTCGATATTGAAACCTTGATACATGACCGTCCGGCCGTGATCATCCTGAATCGGGATCCGGCGGCTCAACACTTTTCGAATGGTGCCGTCCTCGTGCACGAATCGAAAGATGGTTTCGTACGGCCGATTCTCACGCACGGCTTCAGCGAATTCAGTCAGTACGCGATCACGGTCGTCCGAGTGGATCCATTGCCGAAATTCTTCCGGCGCGCTCTTGGAATCAGGATCGAGCCCCGCCAACAGCTGGTTATAACGGTTGCTGAACGTCACCGCCATGCCCTGCGTGGTGAAAATACCGAAGGGCGCATGGTCCACCAGACTGCGATACTTGGACTCCGAGGAGGACAAATGCTGGTTGAGGGCCCGCAGTTCCGCTTCCGACTGTTCCATTCTGGTGAGATGCTCGGCCAATTGAACGCTCATCATGTGGATGACGCGGGCCAAGTTTCCGATCTCGTCTCGACGGTCGGTCGCCGGTACGTTGACGATCGGCTTGGGCGAGGCCGACCCGACCGCCCGTGCGAGCGTCACGAGCGGGGCCGTGATCGAGCGTCCGATGAAATGCAGCGCGATGATCATGAGGACGAGGGCGAGCGTGCCGCCGCCGAGAAATACGGCCACCATGGCGTCCCGATCCTGCGCGATCTTCGCCAGCCGCTCGTGGAGCGCTTGTTGTTCCAGTTGATCGAACTGCGCCATTTCCTCCCGAACCGTGACCATGATGGCGCGGCCTCGTCCCTCTTCGACATAGCGCGTCGCCATCCGGACATGGCCCGCCTTGACTTCCTCGATCAGTTCCTCTTTTTCTTTCAGAAGCTGGCCGACGAGTCGCTGGACGTTGATGACGATTTTGCGCTGGGGTTCCGAATCGTAGACGTTCTGCAGGAGGGACTGTCCCACGATGAGAATGGATTCCTGAGCGGAACGGTAAGGATAGAGATAGCGTGTCTGCTGCGTCATCACGTATCCCCGGAATCCCGTCTCCATGTCCACGACAAGACGCATGTATTCGGCGGCCCGTTTTTGCGTGAGGTAAAGAATGTTGAGTTGCTCTTCGTCTTCCGAGAAGACCTGTACGCTGCGGTACGTCACGATGGTCAGCACGATGATCGTCATGACCGGGATCAGAGACGCAAGGAGGAGCTTCCGGGCAATCGGCAGGTCGTTCAGGACGCGAGCCAGGTACCGCATCGTTTCTCCACGTTCCCATCATCGTAAGCCCGTTATGTCCCTTAAAGCAATTGACTCCCTCCGCAAACGGATGCCATAGGCAAAGGCCGTTCCTTCCGGAGCAGGCGGCTTGCTCAGCCGGTTCAGGCGGGGATATTCTCGATGGATCTGAAACAGTCCAGTGGGTTTGGGGCGGACTCACGGCGTGGGATGGAGCGGACACGCTCGGACCGCACCGTGCGGTTCTTCGCGTAGCGGCGGCCCCGGCCAGGGGGCCGCCGCCAATGCGACGAGGCCTCGCGGTTGGCTATTGCAGGGACGGGGTGATGCCCGTTGCGGGCGTTTCGACCTCCCACGGTGTGTGGGGCATCAAAGGCGCCGGCTTGGCCTCCGGCGTGGCCACCAACACTGCGATTGCGCCACGGAGCGCGCCGGTCAAAGAATGGGTCACGATCGGATAGGCGCCCGCCGACTCGGGAATCACATCGAACGTCGCGGCGCTGCCGGGGCCGACGACGTAGGTTTGGACACCCGTCAGCTTATTCGCCGGATTGCCGCTTTCGTACACATGATCCCAAATCTCCCCGATGGGATGGATCGCGGCAAATTCGTTCGGGCCCGCGTTGACGAAATAAATCCGCACCCGCTCTCCCGGCTTGGCTTCCAGGGCATGCCCGCCGGTGACAAAGGGATGGTACTTGAAAATCCCGCCGTTGAAGACGATGTGATCATATTTGCGATCGAACATCGCCTGCACGTCGTTCGGATTCTTATACAGCTCGGATTGCACCAGCACATATTCGCGATCCGCTTTCGGCAACGCCTTGGCGTCTTTCGGGTCCACGATAATGGCGCCGAACATCCCGCGCGCGACATGCTGAATCATCGGCGGCGCGCCGCAGTGATAGAAAAACACGCCGGGTTTCTTGGCCACGAACGTAAAGTCGATCGTCTCACCCGCGTTGATGGCCCTGTAGTTCTTGAGAAAGTCGAGCTCCGCGGCATGGAAATCCATGGCATGCGGGTTCTTGTTCTCGGCGGGATTCGTCAACGTGAATTTGATCGTATCGCCTTCAGTCACGCGGATGACCGGCCCCGGCATTTGATTATTGAAGGTCCAGGCCGCATAGGTTTCGCCGCCCCCTTCAACGGTGAGATTCTTCTCGACCGCCGTCATCTTGACCTCGTGTGTCTTGGCGTCTGCCGGACTGGTCACCCCGGCGATGAGAAATCCAATGGCAAGCGCCGATGCCGGCAGGGACTTGGTGGTCCACAGGCGTCGACGACTATTCTTTCCGGTCTGCATACGAACCTCCCTTAATGAATGTGCACACGTTTCCGAGCGGGTCTCTGTGGACCCGCATTGGTGCTCCTGATGGCAGGAATGTGCGGAGGATACGGCAGGCCGCACCTAAAATAATATGACAAATGTCATATTTTGAAACAAAAGCGTCGAGGCGGGTCGGGTGGGCCTTGAAAAAAACACGGTTCAGAGAGATCTTGCGGCGGCGACTTGCTTGAGGCGCAGGAGATCCCGGACGACGAGTCGGGCGGCGGTCCCCGCGACAAGACGTCGTTTCTTAAAGCGCGCCATGATGCGGATGGCCGTCTCGGTGGTCACGCCCACCATGTTGGCCATGTCTTGCCGGGTGAGCCGGACCCCCAGGCGATAACCGTGACCTTCTCGTACGCCGGTCCGTTCGGCGAGATTGACCAGCAATGAAGCCAGCCGCTGGTCGGCTCGATCGAGAGCCAGGATCTTGGCCTGCTCCTGAACTTCGTTCAGGCGATTGCCCAGATATTTGATGACTTCAATGGCTGCATCCGGGTTGTTCCGCAGCATGTCGAAATACGCCTTCTTGCTGAGGCGTAGCACGCTGACTTCCCCCATCGGTTGAGCCGTCCCTGGGTGTGGTGACCCGTCGAACACAGCAGCCTCGCAGCAGAACAGGTCTCCCGGCATCAGAACTTTCAACGTGCATTCCTTGCCCTCGGGTGAAGACTTGACGCATTTGACCGACCCCCGGGTCACAATGTGGAAGTAGTCGGCCGGGTCTCCCTGCTGGAAAATATATTGCCCCTTTCCGTAGTGCGCCTCCGTCAAGTCTTCCAAAAATTTCCGCCGTGCCTGCTCGCCGAGGATATCGAGCAGCGGAATGGGACGGAGCAACTCCCGCGGCGCCTCTGCGTCAGGCGACAATTTGTTTGGCCGTTTCGACGATGGTGCCGGCCCCGATTCCGTAGTGATCAATGAGTTCCTCCGGTTTGCCGCTATGGGGTATTTCGCGCACCGCCAATTTTTGCACACGCACCGGCTCGGAAGCCAATGCGCTGAGCACGGCATCCCCGATGCCGCCGTGCGCGTAGTGATCCTCGACCGTCAAGATTCTTCCTCCGGTGGCCCGGGCACTCTCCACCAATGTGGCCCGATCGACCGGTGCGACACTGTACAAATCGATCACACGCGTCGGAATGCCGGCGGCCTTGAGTTGATCGTGGGCCTTGAGGGCCTCGCACAGCGTCACACCTGCGGCCACGATAGTCAACTTGTCGCCCGCGCTCTGCCGTAACACCCGCGAACCGCCGATCGCAAACACATCGCTTTCGGTATAGAGGACCGGGGATTTGGGACGGCCGGCGCGCAGATAGACCATGCCGCGATGGGAGGCCGCCGCCTCCACCAACCGATACATCGAGACCGCGTCGGACGGGTAGAGGACGACGACGCCCGGCTGCGCGGCCATCATCGCGATGTCCTCCAGTCCCATTTGCGACGGCCCGTCTTCTCCGATGCTGACACCGACGTGGGTGCCGACGAGCTTAATGTTGGCCTGACTGATGGCCGCCATTCTGATGAAATCGTAGGCGCGGGTCAGGAAACAGGCAAAGGTCGCGGCAAACGGAATCTTGCCGCAGGCAGCGAGCCCGACCGCCGACCCGATCATGTTTTGCTCGGCGATGAAATTTTCAAAGAATCGGTCGGGAAACCGTTTGCCGAACTTGTCGGTATAGGTCGAATTCTTGACGTCGGCGTCAAGCGCCACCACCAGCGGATTGGCCTCCCCCAACGCCGCGAGCGCCGTTCCGAACGCTTCACGGGTGGCCGCGCCGTCGCCTTGCTTATAAGGAGGGGCCGCTATGGGCCCGGCCGGCTTACCGCCGTTGCCCTGCACTTGCGGCCGCTTGATGGGCGGCTGGCTCGAGGTCGCTTTCGATTGGAGCACACGCTCCAGCTCCGCAATCGCCTTGTCCGATTCGTCTCCCTTCTTGAGCGGTTTCCCGTGCCAATCAGGGCGGTCTTCCACGGAGGAGATGCCCTTGCCTTTGAGCGTTCGGGCCAACAGGACGGTCGGCCTTCCCTTCGTGTGCGCTGCTTCGGCGAAGGCGTCGAGCAGTGCGGTAATGTCATGACCGTCCACGATGATGGCGTGCCAGCCGAATCCCGCCCAGCGGGAACGGTAGGCGTCCATATCGTGCTGCAGCATGGTGGGGTCGCTTTGACCCAGCCGATTCACATCGATGATCGCGCAGAGATTGTCGAGCTGGTAATGTTGTGCGACTTCGGCCCCCTCCCAGACGGACCCTTCGACGGACTCGCCGTCTCCCATCAGCACATAGATGCGCTGGTCGGTCCGGTCCACCCGCTTGGCGCAGAGCGCCATGCCGACTCCCGCCGCGAGGCCCTGGCCGAGCGAGCCGGTCGCCATGTCGACGAAGGACAAGCGCGGCGTCGGATGGCCTTCGAGATCCGAGCCGAGCGTCCGCAATTTGAGGAGATTTTCGCGGGGAAACAGCCCCGCCTCCGCCCAGGCGGCATAGAGCACCGGCGCCGCATGCCCCTTCGAAAGAATAAATCGATCGCTGTTCGGCAATTTCGGATTCTTCGGATCGTAGCGCATGACGGAGAAAAACAACGTGGCGACGATGTCTGCGGCGGACGCGCAACTTGTCGGATGACCGCTGCCGGCTTGGGTGGTGGACTTGATGCTGTCGATGCGCAGTTGCGTCGCTTTTTGCTCAAGCAGGGTGACGAGGTCGGAGGTCGCGAGAGAAGAAGCCATAGCTGTGGTCCTTTCGAGGCTGAGGACAGCAACGATGTCGCGCCGATCGTGCGCAACATTCCATTGAGATCGAACCTAGCAAAAGAAATCGGGATGAGTCAATGACGGCGGTGGATCATATGATAGTCGCAGTAAGCGAATCGAATGAGATACTGCTCATGTATCTCTCTGGATACAAAGGCGAGTCGTCCTGCCGCTTCTTCTCTGGTGACGGGCCGGCACGGTGAGGAAAATTGTATGCGGAATCGATCACTTCGACTCATGCATACTGCTTCCGCTCTTCATCCATGTAGAGGCACAGGAGGTGCAAACTGCGTAGGGATGCTGAGGGTTCATCTTGAGAATGGGAGGGTAAAAATCGGTGAGCACTTCTCGATTTCTTTCCAGCGAACGGTCCGGGTTCCGGATGATGGAAAAATCTATCCGTTGCCTCCGGGACTCGGGCCTTTGCCGATCCATGATGTCCGAGATTTCGCGGGACAGTTTCCCGCTTCGTGGCTTGGTCGGGAATCTCACTTTTTCATTCCCATGTATCAGCGGGAAGCATTGTGGCTGGGTTTCGGTGGCGCCTTCTGGAAACCAAACGCCGTGAAAATTGCAGCCGGCCGGCGCAACGCTTTGACAGGGGAGTCGTGGACGGCCTCCTTGCATGCTCATCCGCAAGATTATTTGGTATGCCCCGATCAACCGTGGCTTGATGGGTTCAAGACCGGCGAAGGCGTCGTCCGTCAGTTTGTGGCCATGCCGCTCGGGCGCGGCTACAGCGTCGAGGCCCAGCTGACCGGAACAGAGTATGTCGGTGGCATTCAAATCGACGTGTATGAGGCGAAACCGGGACGATTCTCCGACCAGCCGCCTCCGGCGGTGGAATCCGGCGTCGTCAAGCCGCTGTCCGCTCGGGCCGCCATGCCGGGTATGGGCTTGGGAGCCGGAGGGTTGGTGACCCAGAGAGTTTATCCGGACCCCTATGGCATCGAGACCTGGAATATGGCCAACGCCGGCTCGGTCTTCATCCACATTCTCAACAGCCGGCAATATCGAGCGGTGACCGGCCGAGAGCCGCCGCCCACGCCGCTGGACGCCAAGACGTATCTCGAACACGGCTTTCCGTGGTTCGAGCTGTACGATGAGCCGGAGGGAGATGTGCCGGCTTCGGAAAGGTTGTCGCGCCTCAAGAGCGTGCAGGAACTCGAGGCCGAGAAGGAGCCGGCGGCCGGTGAGAAGGAATCCGCCGGGCACACCGAGCCGATTATTGAGCGGCTTCGCCACAAGGGAAAAAACGAAACGGGCGATGATTCTCCGCGGACTCATGACACAGGTAGAACACGTGGCAGCGACAGATGACAATCACTCTCACCAGGAGGTCTTCCATGCGTCGGAACATCAAAATGTGTATTGATCGCGTAGTGCCCGATCGGTTGCTTCCCGAAGCGATGCGCCGGGCGATCGATGAGAATCCATCCAACGTTCCCGTCTTCCGTAATCTGCCCGGCCTCGGCGTGGGGCCACTGTCCCCGTCCAGGATGGCGATCCTTGCCGGGAAAAAATGGGAGAACGGCAGGCAATTGAAGGTCCATTTCATGGATGGTGTGCCGGCGGTTCAGGCCAAGGTCGAACACTATGCGCATCAGTGGAGCCAATATGCGAACGTGACCTTGAAGTTCGGCTATGATCCGAGCGCCGACATCCGGATCTCTTTCGAGCAGGAAGGGTCCTGGTCCTACCTGGGAACGGACGCCTTGGCAATCCCAAGGCCTGAACCCACCATGAATTATGGTTGGCTCACGCCGGAGAGTCATGAAGACGAGTACCGGCGGGTGGTCGTCCATGAGTTCGGCCATGCCCTGGGCTGCATCCATGAACATCAGCATCCCGTCGCCGGGATTCCATGGAACACGGACGCGGTGTATCGGTATTTCATGGGGCCTCCGAACAATTGGACGAAAGAACAGGTCGATACCAACTTGCTGAACAAGTACGCCACGGACATCACGAACTTCTCGCAGTATGACAAGGCGTCGATCATGCACTACCCGATTTCAAAAGATCTGACGCTGGGCGGATTCGAGGTGGGGTGGAACACCGAGATGTCGCCGACGGACAAAGAGTTCATCGGCGTGATGTATCCGAAGCAGCAGGCACCCGGACCCATGAAGCTGACGGTCGGCGGGCCGGCGGTGGAGGAGGATATCGGCAAGCACGGCGAAGAGGATCTGTTTGAATTCCAAATCGCGACGCTGGGCCGCTACAAAATCGAGACATCAGGCAGCACGGATGTCGTCATGGCGCTGTTCGGGCCGGACAGTCTGACAAACGTATTGGCGGAGGATGACGACAGCGGGCGCGCGTACAACGCGAAGATCATCATGCAATTGCAGCCCGGCAAGTACTATGTCCGCATCCGGCACTACCAGCCGCAGGGAACAGGCAAATATAAGATCTCCGTTCAAACCAAGTAGGCGGCCGAATCGGCCGGGCTTGCGGCCCGGGGGTCCTGCACGGCAGGATCCCCGGGCCGGGAGCATCTCTGCAACGATATTCCTTACGGCGTCAACGGCCCGGGTGACGGTAGCGGCCGGCGGATATCAGAGCCCAGCCGTTCGCCTTCGCGCGGAAGAAAGCGGAATTGGGTGACGGCATACGATACGGTTTGGCCCGGTTCAAATCGATATTGCCGGAATTCTTCCTTGTTCATCCGGGACCGGAGAATAAGGCCGTCCGGCGTTTCAATTTCCAACCGATAGGCCACCCCCAAAAAATAAATATGGCGCAACGCCGCCTGTTGCCGATAGCGGGCCGCGTCGTCTGAGATCTTGACGTAATAGGGACGAAATCCCACCTGCACGCTCGCCCCATCCGCGATATCGGCTGCGGGAAATTCCAGCGAGCCGACCTGGACCACTCCCTTCTTCACCGTGCCTTCAAGGATGTTCATGGAGCCGATGAAGCGGGCGACGAACTCGGTGGCGGGATCCTCATAGACCTCGGCGGGAGACCCGGCCTGCTCGAGGCGTCCTTTCGAAAACACGATGATCCGGTTCGAGACCTCCATGGCCTCTTCCTGATCGTGCGTCACGAAGAGACTGGTGACGTTCAATTCGTCATGCAGCCGGATCAGCCATTCGCGCAGTTCCTGCCGGACCTTCGCATCGACTGCCCCGAACGGTTCGTCCAGCAACAATACGCTCGGGCGCGGCGCCAGGGCGCGGGCGATCGCAACCCGCTGCCGTTGTCCGCCGGACAACTGATGCGGATAGCGGTGGCCGAGTCCTTCCAAACTCATGAGAGCGAGCAGTTCGGCGACGCGGGTACCGATGGCGGCGCGATCCCACTTCTTGATCCGAAGCCCAAACGCCATGTTCTCGAACACCGTCAGATGCTTGAACAGGGCGTAGTGCTGGAAGACGAAGCCGATGTTGCGTTGCTGGACCGACACGTCGTTCATGCGGCGGCCGTCGATGAAAATATCGCCGGAGGAAGGCGTCTCCAGTCCCGCGATCAATCGCAGGACGGTCGTCTTGCCGCTGCCGCTGGGTCCTAACAGCCCGAGCAATTCTCCCTCCTTGACATGGAAGGTGACGCCCCCGACCGCCATGACGGAACCGAACGTTTTCGTCAATCCGCGGACTTCAATTTTCATAGCACGGTCAACATCCTGCTAGGGTTGTTCGACGGCCGCATGCGCCCTCGCTTTCGCGATCTCCAACACCACGAGAATGGCGAACGACACGGCGAGCAGCGTGAAGGCGACGGCGTTGGCGCCGACATAATTGAAATCGACATAGTTTTGATAGATATGCAGCGTGGCGGTCTGCGTGAGCAGAAGAATGTTCCCCGAGACGACGAGGACCGCGCCGAATTCGCCGATGGCGCGCGCAGTCGTCAACGTGGCGCCATAGACCAAACCCCACCGTAGCGCGGGCAACGTCACCTTATAGAAGACCTGCCATTCGCTGGCTCCCAACGTGCGTGCCGCTTCTTCGCCCTCTGTCCCGATCGTCTGGAGGAGCGGCGTCAATTCGCGGACGACAAACGGAAACGTGACGAACAAGGTCGCGAGGACCATCGCGGGCAGGGCGAAGAGTACTTTGACGCCGAGCGAGCCGAAGAAAGCGCCCAGGATCGTGTCGGGACCGAAAAGTAAAATCAGCATGAACCCCGCGATGACGGGCGAGACGGCGAAGGGCAAATCGATCAAACCGCTGAGAAACGTGCGGCCGGGGAACTGCTGGCGAACGAGCACGAGCGCGGTGATCGTGCCGAAGATCAGATTGACGACCAGAACGACCGCGGTGATTTGCGCCGTCAGCACGAAGCCATGCACCGCTTGCGGCTTCGTAATTTCATGCCAGAAGGCCCCCGGTCCTTCCGTGAAACTCTGTGCGACCAGATAGAGCAGAGGGCCGATCAGAAGCAGCAGAAAGTAGGCCCAGACCGACCCGATCAGGAACCTGCGCGTCATGCTGTCGCCTTCACGGCCCAAGTCGGCCACCGTTCACCGGGCGGCCTGGTAAGCCGCTCCAAAAGAACCAACACCAGCAGCGAGAGTCCAAGAATCGCAATGGAGACGGACGTGGCTCCCTGGGGGTTGTAACTCTCGATCTCGCCGTACACGTAGACCGACGCGACCTGAGTCTTCATCGGAATGTTGCCGGCGACGATCACGATCGACCCGAATTCTCCCAAGGCGCGTACAAACGTCAGAAACACGCCGGTCAGCAATCCCGGCAACACCGACGGCACGGTCACTTTCCAAAAGGTCGTCCAGGCATTGGCGCCCAGGGTGAAGGCGGCCTCCTCCTGTTCACGTTCCAGTTCCATGAGCACCGGTTGCAACGCCCGAATGGTGAACGGCATGGTCACGAACAGCATGGCGAGCACGATCCCGGGCCAATCGTACAGGACGGCGAGGCCGCGCTGCTCCAGCCACCCACCGGCAAAACTGGTCGGCCCATATATCGCGGCGATCATCAACCCTGCGACAAGAGTCGGGATCGCGAAGGGCAAGTCGACCAGCGCATTCAGAAACCAGCGGCCGGGAAAGTCATAGCGGACGAGCACGACGGCGGACAAGGTTCCGAACACCGCATTGATGACGGTCGTGAGCAGGGCGGTTTCGATGGTCAGCCAAAGGGCCGCAGAGGCCTGCGGTGTCGTGATGTCGGCGAGAAAGCGCCCCGGCCCGCCGATCAGCGATTGCTGAGCGATACCCAAGAGCGGCAGCAGGATCAGGAGGAAGACGTACCCGATCGCCGTCAGGCGCAATGAGATCGCAATCAGAGAATGGCCGATCATGGATTTCGATTAGACTCGTGGAGTTTCTTCAGTTGCCCCGCGCGAGCGATTCCACGGCCTTGGTCCAGATTCCTTGCTGGCCGAATAATTTGTCTTGGATCTGATCCCACCCGCCGAGATCGGCGATCGTAAACAACTTCGCCGGGGTCGGAAATGAGGAGGCCCGCGTCGTAGAGGGGGTCACCGGCCGAAATCCCAGTTCGGCGAACGCGGCTTGGGCCTCCGTCCCGTGCAGAAACGCCACGAAGGCCTCGGCCACATCACGAACTTTGTGCTTGTCCGCATAGCGGTCCACCACGGCGGCCGGATTCTCGATCCACACCGTCTCATCCGGCACGATGATCTCGTACGGTCGATTGCTTTTGATCCGGGGCAGCAATTCATTTTCATACGTGACGATGACGTCGCCGACGCCCCGCTCGAACGTCGTCACGGACTCGCGGCCGCTCTTGTCCATCACCTTGACGTTTTTTTGGATGCGCTTGAGCAGCCCGGCCGCGTAGGCCTCGGGTGAGTCTCCGGTTGCGCCGGAAGGTTTGCCTGCCGCGAGTTTCAACCCGGCTCCGTAGATGGCGATAAGGTCCCACATCGCGCCGCCGGACGTTTTTGGGTTCGGATACAGGACATCGATGCCGGGGCGTGCAAGATCCTCCCATGTCTTGATCTGCTTGGGATTCCCTTTGCGGACTCCCAAAGCCACGACGGACGCGGAAATCATCCCTTTGTTCGGACCGCTGCGCCAATCGTGAGTGATGAGTCCGGCCTTCACGATCTGTTGCAGATCACCTTCCAGCGAGAGGGCCGCCACGTCGGCTTCAAAGCCGCCGATGATCGCCCGAGCTTGAGCGCCGGATGCGGTGTAGGACGAGCGCACCTGCACGTCTTGCCCGGTGCGAGTTTTCCAATGGCGCTGAAAAGCCGGGATGATGATGCGCTCGTAGGCTTCTTTCGGGACACTGTAGGCCGCGACGACGAGATCGCGTGAGTCGGCGGCGACGGCCGGCCTATGGGGCGCAGCCGTCAGGAAGGCGAGAAGCCCGAGAAACAATGTGAAGATTTTGAACCGGGTCAGCATGTCAACCTCATCATGTTTCGAGAGAGCCGGCCGATGCGAATTTAGCCAGGGTATAGTGATCGAGAATATCGGCGATGGCATTCCGCACTTCGGCCATTGCGCCTTGCAGCGGACAATGGGGCTTCGAGGCATAGGGACAATCGCGGCATTTCTGATAGGCGGTCTTGCTCACGCAGGAAATCGGCGCCAGCGGCCCATCAAGGATGCGGATGACTTGGCCGAGCGTGATGTCCTGCGGAGACTTAATGAGGGCGTACCCCCCGCGGATGCCGCGGCGGCTCGTCAACAAGCCCGCGCGCTTGAGCGACAGCAAAATCTGTTCGAGAAATTCGACCGGGATGTGTTGGCGTTCGGCAATTTCATGGCGCTGCAACACCGGGCCGTCATAGGTGCTTTGTAGTTCGAGCAGCGCGCGCAGACCGTATTCACTTTTTTTCGAGAGCTTCATCTATGT
>DATFFC010000136.1:0-50326 GCA_035250505.1 Nitrospiraceae bacterium
GTTGTTTCTCTCGGTGCTAAGATCAAATCAACTCGTCCACCGGAGCGTGATCATGCCGAACATCACATTGTTGTACTCACCATCCTGCGGCGCATGTCCCTCAGCGAAGAGTCTGTGGAAGGAACTGAGGGTAAAGTATAGCTTTAGCTATCGAGAAGTGGATATCACTACGACCGATGGGCAGGAGCTGGCCAACCGGCATGCGGTGCGCGCCGTGCCCGCCACGATCATCGACGGACGATTGACTTTTGTGGGTGTGCCCACCCGGCAGAGCGCCGAGAAAGCGTTGCAGCTCAAAATGAAACCGCAAACGACATGAGCCAACCTATGACCGACCCGAATGAAGAGGATATTGAATTACCCATCCTGCCGGTCATCGATAAAGGGCCGGCGCCGGACTGCGGCATCTGCGGCGAACCGATGTCGTTTATCGACGGCGATTGGTGCTGCGTCGATTGCAACGGCGAACTCCTCGGTCCGGAAACGGGCTAATACCATCGCCGGTCTCCCGTATCTCGTGAAGCGCGTACGAAGGAGTCAGGCCCGGACATTCTTCGACCAACGTTTCACGCCTCACCGATCACGAGCCACGGACTGAATGCTGCGCCTCGTCACAGATCCGTTCCAGCCCCGCCTTGAATCATCGCTTGTCTCGGATCTCCGGCGGCTGAAGTCTCATGAGCCCCTCGCGCCGCTGGCGATCATCGTGCCGTCCGATACCCTGCGCGACCGCGTGAAGCGCCTGCTCTGTATAGAGCAGGGACTCACGTTGGTCAACGTCCATGTCTTGACGTTCTACCAGCTGGCGCTACGCCTGCTGAGCGAACGGGAACCATTCGACACCAGCCGCCTTCAGTCCTCGGTGTACTTCCATGAATTGGTGCATCATCTCTTGCGGCGGCTGGGCCCGGACAGTCCTTGGCATCCGCTGGCTGAGACGCCGGGAGCCTGGAGCGCGCTGTTCGCGACTCTCCGAGACTTGAAGGATGCGGGAGTTGATGCCGATCGCGTCGCCGACGTGTGGAGCCAACGATGGCCGGGCGGCCGGCCGGAGCCGCAACCGCTGTGGCTCCTCTATCGCCAGTTCCTGGAGATGCGGCGACAACTCTCCGCCTGGGATGCCGATGACCTCGCCGTTCTGGCGACGGAAAAAGCCGGCGACTCCGACTTTCTCACCGGCCTTCGTCATGCGTTGTACTATGGCTTCTATGATCTCACGCAAGGTCAATTGGACTTCTTCCGGGCGGTCACGGGCATCGTGCCTGCCACCCTGTATTTTCCGTTGATCGACGGCCATCCGGACTTCGGATTTGCGCAGCGTTTTTTCGACGCCCACATCCGTGGGCTGGGCCGGCTCGAATTGCAAAGCACGGCCGGCAAGGTCCCCATCGGGCAATTGTCGTTGTTCGACGAAGCCCCGCCAAGTCCGGTGGAGTCCCAAAGCTCAGGTGCGGCCGACGGCGGTGAGATCTTCGTGCTCCCGCGCGTCATGTCCGCCGGCAGTCCACTCGATG
This sequence comes from Nitrospiraceae bacterium, assembly GCA_035250505.1. Lineage (GTDB taxonomy): Bacteria > Nitrospirota > Nitrospiria > Nitrospirales > Nitrospiraceae > DASSBQ01. Next base: position 1,515 of record DATFFC010000136.1, read on the forward strand.
AAGTGACGACGGTGGCGAAGGACATTCTGAGCCTCGTCGAAGAGCGGGGCTATCGATTTGCCGACATCGGAGTCGTGGTCCGATCGTTGTCGGCGTACGCCGATTTGATCGGCCGCGTGTTCGCAGAGCAGGGGATCCCGGTGGCCACGGATCTGGGCCGGTCATTGGCGGCCTGGCCATTCGTTAAAGCGATACTTCAACTCGTGACCGTTCGCGCTTCCGACTACCATCGTGAGGATGTCCTTGAATTGCTCTCCTCGCCTTTTCTCCGTCGCGAAGCAATTTGTCCCGATGCTGACGCGGCTCGTCCCGATCTGTGGAGTCTGGCCGTCCGCCGGCTGGGCGTGACCAAGGGCAAAGATCAATGGCAACGGTTGACACGGTTTCTCGATCAGGATTTTCCGCTCCATGACGGTGATGACGACGGGACCGGCCGCGTCGTGCCGGTCTCACAAATTCGACTCTTCTGGGATACGTTCACCGGCCTGGCGGATGCGTTGGATGCCCTGCCGGAATCCGCGCCATGGAGTCAGTACGTCGATAGTCTCCATGAACTTATCGGCCGGCTCCTTCTCGATGATTCGGTTGATCCTCAGACGGGCGTGGCAACTCCCGGGGCGACGCTTTCTGAATTGTTGGCTCAACTCCGGCGGCTCGATGAGTTCTCGGGTCCCGTGCCACTGACGGAATTCGTCCTGGCGGTTCATCGGGCAGTGGATTCCGCACGGCATTATGCGTCGGCGCAGTTAGGCTGCGGTCTACAAGTATTGGATGCCATGGCGGCTCGCGGGCTGTCCTTTCGTGCCTTGTACGTCCTGGGACTGAATGAGAAATGTTTTCCGCGATTCATTCATGAGGATGCATTTCTTCGCGATACCGTGCGGCACATGCTCGAGCAAGACATCGGCTATAAGATTCAGACGAAGGTTTCAGGCTATGAGGAAGAGCGGCTGCTGTTCACCCTGCTCTGCCGCTCGGCTCGAGAACAACTGACCTTGTCCTACCTACGGGCCGACGAGACCGGCCGTCCCTTGGTGCCGTCCGGCTATGTGGACGACCTCTGCCAGGGACGCTCACTCACGCCCCTGGCCGTCCCGCGCCGACCGGCGGAGCGGTATGAGGCGATGTCGCAATATCGTCCGGACTGTCTGACTGAATCGGAGCTGACGACGCGCTTTTTGCTGGACCGTCGCATTCCGACGAAACTCTTTACTCAGTACCCCGGCGGGCTCTTGTTGCAGCGAAGCTTGGTCGTGCTTCAGGCTCACGATCGAATGGAGCACCGGCTCGGCCCCTATGACGGTCTGATCGGGGCGGAGTCCGGTGCGTGGGAAAAATTCCTTGCTCGCGGCCTCTCGCCGTCCACACTCCGGCGGTATGCGAGTTGTCCGTTTCAATTTTTCGCCGCCTCGGTGCTTCGTATCGAGACGGAGGAATCGGCCATGCCGGGCGACCCGATTGGCCCGCTGGAGCAGGGAATCTTGGCTCATCGGATTCTTCGGCGGTGGATGGAAGATCTGGCCGGCCAAGGGTTCTTCGCGCGAGGCGGAACCTCTTCGGTTGATCCGTTCACCCTGCTGGAGGACTGTGCTCGGCAGGTCTTTGCCGACTATGAGATGACGCATCCGGTTGGGTATGCCTTGACATGGGAATTGCACCAGCGAGGACTACTTACATTCTTGCATGAGGTGGGACGGCAGGATCTCGCGCACTTGGCCGGCGAATGGCAGCCCGTACTGTTCGAGTATCCGGTGAGCGGTGAGCTGTCTGTTGACCTCGGCAACGGATCCACTGCCGTTCCGGTCAAAGGTCGACTCGATCGCGTCGACTGGTCTCCGGAACGTCGGATCTTTCGGGTCGTGGATTACAAGTTCAAGCGCACCAAGGAGCCGAAGTCGCATGAGAAGAATCTGGCGCTCGGTGCAATCCGCGGGCACAACCTACAACCCCCGCTCTATCTGTTGATGGCGGAAGGGAGTCTCGCATCCGTTCTCGGCGCCGATCCCTCGACGTGTGACGGGGTGTGGTTCTACTATCTCGCGCCCGATTGGGAGGAACGGATGACGCGGGTCTTGTTTCCCGGCGACGCCTGGCGATCATCGCTGCGGGCCGCATTGTCCGGAACGTTCAGACGGATCTTCACCGGCATTCGATCGGGCCATTTTTTTATTGCGCCGCACGAGTCCCTGTGTGAGCGCTGTGACTTCACCACCATCTGCCGGAGAAGCCATCAAGCCAGTGCCTGGCGGGCCCGGACTGACGACGCGCCTGTCCAATCCCATCGTGAGTTACGGCGGGCTCGACCGCCCGCCGGTGGCGACGCACCGGACGTTGCACGTGAGTCCTGCACGAAGCAGGCGCGAAAGGGAAGGACCTGATATGGCGTCGTCGACGCTCGACGAGCCGTCGCGGGTACGGGCAAGAACCGCGACGGACCGGAACATTGTCGTGACCGCCGGCGCCGGGACCGGCAAGACTACGCTGCTCGTGGACCGCCTGCTCTACCTGTTGCTGCACCGCGAACCCCCGTTGCTCTTGAACGACATCGTGGCCTTGACCTTTACCAATAAGGCGGCGACTGAAATGAAAGTGCGTCTCCGGACGAGACTGATGGAGCTGCGGGATCAGGAAGCGGCTCGCGCGGCGCTGGTCCAATTGGAACAGAGTCAGATCGGCACGATTCACAGTTTCGCGGCGCATCTCTTGCGACTCTATCCCATCGAAGGAGCGGTCGATCCATCGTTTCAGCAGGATGAGGGCCTTCAGTTCGAGGAGCAGTTCGAGCGTGACTGGCGAGATTGGCTGGACGGGGAATTGGGGCCGGATGGGCGATACCATGAGACGTGGCGGCGGGTGCTGGCCTCGTTGTCCCTCGATGATCTCCGGAGCTTGGCCAAATCGCTGTGCGGAGAGCTCATCCCCCTCGATTCTGTGACGGCCGGGCAGGAGGGCCCGCTTCCGGCACCGATACAACAATGGCTCCGGGAGCTGGCCGATCGAGCCGATCGGCTCGTGGCGCTCCATGAGAAGCGGACGATCATCGACAGTCTCCTGAGCCAGACGGCGGAATTTCTGCGACGGGCGGCAGCTCATGGGTTTGAGTCGGTTATCGACGATCCGCTTTTCGCCGGTCTTGCCCGGCCGGCGCCGGCGCAGACAAGCGCCTGGACCAATGAAGAACATCGCAGGGCCAAGCAGGTGCTGAACGTGGGGCGTGAGTGTCTGACCCTGAAGGAGGCTCCGCTTCAGGCCGCGCTCGAACGACTAGTCCCGTTTGCCGACGCCTTCCGGCGGTCGTTTGTCGCGACGGGTTACGTCTCGTTCGACGGCCTGCTGGCCCGTTGCCGGGCCATGTTGCGTGACCATCCCGACGTCCGGCGCCAACTCAAGAGCCGCTTCCGGTCGATCCTGGTCGACGAGTTCCAGGATACCGATCCGGTGCAATACGAATTGATCCTCTATCTGGCTGAAGCGGAGGGTTCCGAAGCGACGGACTGGCGCGATGTCCGGTTGGAATCGGGAAAGTTGTTCATCGTGGGAGATTCCAAGCAATCGATCTATGCGTTTCGCCGGGCGGATATCGAGGCATATGATCGGGTGGTGCAGGATCGTATCCTGGGCCGGGATCCTGTCGGAGAATCCCTCAAGCTCCAGGTGAATTTTCGGAGTCACCCCCGGCTGCTTCGCACAGTGAACGCGTTTTTTCGAGGTATCTTCCCCGCCGTTCCCGAAGTCGGTGTGCAGCCCCAGCACGACCCTCTGACCGCATCCGACGATGGGCAGCCGGTCCTGCATGACGAACGGGTCGAACTCCGGATCGCGGTTGCCGCGGATGAGGAACGCGATGCAGAGGCTTCGACGAAGGCCGAAGCGGAAGAACTGGCACGCTGGCTGGCGAAAGAGGTGATCGGCGTTCAGCAGATCATGGATCGTGGAACAGCCGTCACGGTGCAGCCGGGCCACATCGCGGTGTTATTTCGCACGCTGGTGCCGCTCCGGGATTATGTGGAAGCATTTCGCCGCTATGCCATTCCCTGTCAGGCCGAAGGAGAGCGGCACTTTTACGAGCGGCAAGAGGTGATCGACGCGGTGAATATCCTCCGGGCCGCAGCCAATCCCCACGATAGACTCGCCCTGGTCGGCGTGCTGCGCTCCGTCGTAGGGGGGATGGCCGACGCGGAGGTCACGACGCTGGCAAATGCCGGCCTGTTGGATTATCGGATCGTGCATCCGGGGCCAAATGCCGCCGAATCGGCGACCCGAGCGTTCGAACGAGTCCGGCCCGTGTACGAAGTTCTGTCTGCCCTGCATCGTGATCTGCCCAGATTACCGGTCCCCGATGTTGTTCCGACGCTGTTCCGGAGGATTCCGCTGATCGAGCTGGCGGCCTCGTCGATGGATGGGGATCAGGCGGTCGGCAATCTGCTGAAGTTGCAGGATCTTGCGGCGGAATTGGCCGACCGGTCTGCAATCACCTTTCCGCGTCTGGCCCGCGAGCTCGCACGCCGCATTACTGAAGTGCCGCAGGAAGCGGAAATGTCGATGGCGGAGGAGGAGTCGCGAAGCGAACCGCAAGCCGGCGTCATGCGCCTCCTCAGCATGCACAAGGCGAAGGGGCTCGAATTTCCTGTGGTGATTCTCGCCGGGTTGCATCGTGTCCCGAATCGGCAGAACGACATGGCGTCGATTCACCATGATTGGTCCACGGGGATCACAGGCGTCCGTACGGGGGTTCTCTCCACAGGCGGCGGGCTGTACACGGCGGCCAAGCTTGCGGAGCGCCGCTGGGCTGAACAGAGCCGGCTCCTCTACGTGGGAATGACGCGCGCAAAGAGAAAATTGGTGCTGTCGGCGGGATTGCCCGCCGGTCAGCAGTCGGACAGTTTCTTGAGTTGCATTGCCGACCGTCTCGGCCTGGCTCTCCGGGAATGGGAAACGTTGGAGCCTGATCAGGATGTCGCCTGCGGCGAGGAGACGATTCATCTCACTATTCGACGAGAAGACCGAACCACGGGCCAATGGACTGCCGGCCGCCTGCTGCAGGAATGGCAGGCGATGGACGATCTCGATGGATCATTTATAACGCGATGGGCGGAGCGGCGCCGGCGTTGTGCGGAGTTCACGTCGCGTTCCCTGTTCCTGACTCCAACGATGCTGCACATAGAGGCACACGATTCCTTCACCGGGCAGCCGGGTCACACGGCGGACCCGGCGGACAGGGACCTCTCCCTGCGGGTGGGAACGATCGCTCACCGGCTTCTGGAACGCTGGGATTTTGCCTGCCCCCCGTCGGCGTTTAGAGATCAGCTCGATCGGCTGATGCCCAAAGAGCTAACCGGGATACCGGCAGGCGAAGCATCGCACGTCTACGACGAGCTTTGTTCATTGTTTTCGCGGTTCACGTCGATGCCGGTCTATCGGGATCTTCAGCGCGCCACCATCCTCGGCCGCGAAGTGCCGTTCCTCATGCCATGGGACGATCAAGAGCGAGGCATGTCCGGGACCATCGATCTCTTGTATCGCCTGGATGGCCGAACGATGATTGCCGATTACAAGACCGATGCGGTAGAAGAGAAGGATGTTCCGGATAGAGTCGACCGTTATAAGCTGCAAGCCCGGATCTACGCGCAGGCGATTGCGCGGTCCATGGGAATTGACACCCCGTCGTTCCAGTTCATCTTCTTGCGCCCCGGGGTCGTTGTGACTATATAGGAGGGGAGGGATTGATGCGCCGAATGATCATGCCGGTCACACTTGTTATGACGATCGTCTTGTTCGGCTGCGCATCGGAGCGACAGGCCCCGGTAGAGACGTTGCGGGCGCCCAGCGGCACGGCGGCTTCTCTCACGGAGTTGATGGAGCGCGGGAACAGTGCATTTGCGGCCCAAAATTGGAGTGCGGCAAAGGAGACCTATGCTGCAGTCATTCGCATGGACCCTTTGTTAGCGGAAGCCCACTACAACTTGGCCCTGACCTTGGACCGACTGGGCGATAAGGCGGAGTCCAGAAAGCATTATGTGCAGGCGGCCAATTTGGCTCCCGGAAACAAGATCATTTGGAATGCCCCGCCGCTCCGCAAATTCGACCAGGATCGGGAACTCAGCAGGAAATCGTTCATGGATCCCAATCCCCGTTGAGGCACAAGCCCGTTCGAGTGAATCGTTTTAGAGCGGTCTTTCTTCAGTCGGCGGGAAGCACTCGAAGGCTTGTCTTGCAATGAAATAGCATTCGCAGACCGCCGCTTCCAGCCCCTTACGGTCGATCATGCTGATGCGGCCGCGCGAACAGCCGATGAGGCCCTCCCGCTCAATTGAATCCAGCACGATATCAATGCTCTGCCGTCGCACGCCAAGGAGTTCGGCCATGTTCTCCTGTGTGATCTGGATGTGGGGCAGGTCGGTCCGGTCCTGCATGGAGAGCAACCATCGGATGCAGCGCCGTTGCAGGGAATGGTGTTGGTTGCAGGTCGCGCCCATGGCGAGATGGCCAAATAGGATGTTGAGATACCAGACGAACAGCGAGAAGAGGCGGCTGCCCGCGCTGAGGAGGGCCGAAAGTTTCTCACGCGAGATCCGTAACGCGCGGCCGGGCAACCGAACATCTGTGCGCAACATGCGAGGTTGATAGATCCGGCGTGAACCGGATAGCGCTGAAACCCCGACGATGCCTTCCGAACCGACATGGCACAATTCCACGGTCTCTCCTTCCAGCGTGATACCGACTAAGGAAAATACTGCAGACAGCGGAAAATAGATGGAGCCGACCGGTTCGCCCGGCTCATGCACGGTCTCGCCGCGTGCCAGGTTCAGGATGTCGGCGCGGGCCATGAGCCGCTCGCGTTCGTTTGCCGGCAACGCGAAAACCAGCCGATTGTGGAGCCATTCGGGTAGATTTACGCCCATAGAACGACCGTACTGCGGTTCCGTGCCAAAGGAAAGGCGTCAAGGGGGGATTGCCTGGAGATCTAGGGCGCTTCCTAGCCGCGAAACATACGGCGGTCGAAGGATATGATCAACTATGAGGCTGAACTGAAAGAGAGATTAGGCGAGAAAGGTGTCAAGCCGATGTTTGATGATGTGATAGCACTCGCAGGTGATTTCCTCGAGCGCTTTCCGCTGCTCAATGGTGAGAATACCACGGGATGTGGAGATCATGTCCTTATCACGGAGGGCTGCCAGGGTTTGTTCTGCGCTTTGGCGGCGTACGCCCAGCATGTCGGCCAAATGTTCCTGGGTGATGGGTACCTCGTCGGCCTGGCTGCGATCCTGCGCGGTCAGCAGCCACCGTGCGCACCGCTGTTCGAGCGAGTGGTGCCGATTGCATGTCACGGCAAGGATGAGCTGATCGATGAGCACCCCCAAGTAGCGACGGACGCAGCGGTTCAACGATCCATGGCGATCCATCAGGTCGTCAAATAGCTTGGCCTTCATCCGCAGCGCAGTGCCGGGTACTTGGACCGCTGTCTTGGCCGCGGAATGGGCATTGCCCTGGAAGAAGAGCGTCGCGGAGATTCCCACGATGCCCTCGTCGCCGACCTGGCCGATTTCCACCGTGTCGCCTTCTTTGGTCGTCCCGACCAGTGAGAAGACCGCGGAAAGCGGGAAATAGATGTAATCAATGGGCCGGCTGGGCCAGTAGACGATTTCACGGGGGAGAACGAAGACTTTTTCCATGTGCTGAACGAGCTGCTGCCGATCCTCCTCATTCAAGTTAGCGAGCAGACGGTGTGTCCAGAGGTCTTGCGGCTCCAACTCCATCGGGGTCATGGGAGGTGTCTCCTAGCCAAGGGGAGGCATTGTCACGAATCACGACAATCGCGTCTGCCTGGTAGATGGCAAAACACCAGCTTTTCTGAGGAATTATTAACGGGTATTAACGGGATGGTGAACGGACCTTTTTCGGGCCGGGCGGTAGGAAAGTCACTCCCGATATCGTGACGGCTAGAGTGACCGCTAGAGAGGGGCAGGTGCGCGACGTTGGTAGCCCAATGAGAGCATGGTGAGTCCGACGACGATCATGGGAAGGCTCAGCATTTGCCCCATCGAGAACGAGCCGAAGACGAATCCGATCTGCATGTCTGGTTCCCGAAAATACTCAACGGTGAATCGGCAGACTCCGTAGCCGGCCAGAAAGCCCCAGAATATCGTGCCGGGCGGATGAGCCGTCCTAGAAATCAACCAGAGAACAGTAAATAGAAGTAGTCCTTCCAGGGTGGCTTCGTACAACTGGGATGGGTGCCGACACACGGGGCCGCCGGCTGGAAAGACCATGCACCAGCCGACATCCGTCGGACGTCCGAACAATTCGCCGTTAATGAAGTTGCCGATTCGCCCCAACCCGAGGCCAACCGGTGTCACCCCGGCAGCCAGATCGGCGATGGTATACACCGGCATGCCTTTCCGCTTGGCAAAGACGATGAGGGCGATGATGGTACCGATCAAGCCCCCATGAAACGACATCCCGCCTTCCCATACAGCGAAGACTTTAAGCGGGTTTTCCAGATAATAGGACAGGTTGTAGAACAGGACGTATCCGAGTCTGCCCCCCACGAACACTCCGATCGCCGCGTAGACGATCATGTCGTACACCTGGTCGCGATTCATGGGGATATGTTTGGCTTTGGCTCGGGCGAGGATGATGAAGTAGGCCAACGTAAGGCCGATGAGATACATCAGCCCATACCAACGGAACTGCAGTGGACCGAGACGGAGAAAAACGGGATCGATGTCCGGATAGGGAATCGCGTGCAAGATCGGCATGAAAGCGTCCAGGATGGCGCGATCTTAAGAGAGGAGAAGGCGGGTTTGCAAGGTAAGATCGTTAAGAGTCACTGATCGCCATAGTTCCGCCGCTAATGAGTCCCCCTACATGTGCAAAATCTGAAACGGTTGTTGCCATGGCTGTGCCGAAAACCGCACCGTTTATTAGAGCCGTCTAACGTCAGATCGCGCCGGTCAACGTTTTACGCCGATTTCCGCTTGTTCAGTTCGTAGCGGTACTGGCACAGTTGATGCTGATCCTAAGAGCAAGCTCTCGCCGAGCGGACTATCATTAACTGCTGATCTACTGAGGAGGAATGCATCATGTCTACGACAGCGCGTGAAGTGGCGAAGGTAGCGGGGTTCATTGCGGGGGGTGCCGTGGTCGGAGCCGCGATCGGGCTCCTGTTTGCGCCGAAGGCCGGATCGGAAACCCGCCGGGATGTGGCTCGTTACGCGAAGCGGGCCCAAGTGCAGGCGACACGGTTCAGCCGTGCGGTTCAGTCGGGAGTCCATGACGTCGTGGAGCGCGGCAGAGCATTCGCGCACAGGAAAGATGAGAAGTCGATCCCCGAAGCGGCCTGATCTCGCGGGGCGGTGTGACAGAAGAGTGTACATCGACCGCCCGCTTGATTAGCCCGCAGGGACAGCAGCAGCCTGCCGCCGGTAAGGCGCAGGCTGCTGCGTTTACGGTGGGCGTCCACAGCCGAACCGCGTTTCGACGGTTTGGAGCCAACAGGTGCTCATTCCGGCCGGTCCTTTGATGAGAGGCACGAATCAGGGAAGCCTTAACGAGCAACCACAGCGCACGCTCTATCTGGGCAGTTTCATGTTGCCAGGCGGTCAGCAGGACCGGATCGACTGCCTTGACCATGAAGGACCCCGATGCTAGCATCCGCCCCGACCGTTGTGGCCGGCCGGAGTGGCGGAATTGGCAGACGCAAGGGACTTAAAATCCCTCGGGCTCACAAGGCCCGTACGGGTTCGATTCCCGTCTCCGGCACCATACCAACCCCTCGGTTGCCCGCTCGCTTTTCATCGGCCTATGGTATCTGTTGCGAGCGGATAAAACCCTCCAGTATTTCTTTAGAATCTCCTCCAGTACTCACTCATAAACCCCGCTCCAGTCCTGTGTTTCCTCTCATTCGGTGGCCTTTGGTGCCTGAATCTCTACACCAAAAGGCCCCCCATGACTACACTTTCCCGTCGCTCCGGTCGGTACTTTTCCCGGTTGATCGTTCCCTCGGACCTGCGCCAGGTGATTGGCAGACGGGAGATTCTAAGAAGTCTTCGGTGCTCCACCTACCGCCGTGCTAAACTCCTCGGTGCCAGGTGGGAGGGGCGTCTTGCCCGCCTCTTCATCCTGCTTCGAGCACACCGACACTACATGACAAAGGAACAGATAGAGGCCCTCGTTCAGCACTATCTGACTACCACGCTTGATGTCTTCGAGGACTTCCGGCTGGAGAAGGGCAGGGTTTGTGACGAGGACTTAGAAGGGCAGTGGCTGGTGCTGTCCCATCTGCTTGACGAAACGGTTGACCAACTGACTGACCACAACTACACGAAGATCGGCACCATAGTGGACGAGCTTCTATCGGCTCACGGTCTGGCAGTTCCTAAGACATCCCCGGCGTACAAGAAGCTCTGCCGTTCGATCCTGGCGGCTCAACAGCAAGCGTTCAGGATCGAGATGGGGCGGCTCGATGGGGATTACACGAGAGGGGATGGTGGCTCGCTGCGTGCGGGGCAGACGGGCGCTGCCGGAGCTACGCATTACGCCTCGATCTTCGCGCCGACACCTACCATCACGGAGGCGGTCAAGCAGTACTTCGAGCACTACACCCACCGGGACAAGCGGACGAACGAGGAGAAGGAAAGGGCTCTGCAACGGTTCGGCGAGACTCTACCCGGCAAGGAAGCCACGCTCCTGAAGGACATCACGAAGGCCCACTGCATTGCGTTTAGGAATGCGTACAGCCAGCTTCCTCGGCGAATCCCTGACAAGCTGAGAGGAAAGACCATTGGGGAAATTCTGACGGCGTTGAAGGGAACCGGCTACGTGAAGGTGACGCATAGCGCGGTGAACCACGCCCTAACGGATCTCCGGCACTTCTTCGTATGGGCAATCCGCCATGATCATTACACGGCAGGGGAGAACCCGGTTGAAGGTATCGACTTCGAGAGCGTGGAGGAGGAGTCAAACGACCCATACACCGATGCCGACCTGAAGGGTATCTTCCGTCATCCCGAGTTTCTCGATCAACAGGCGGCGCGGCCAGAGCGATACTGGCTCCTGTGGGTTCTGCTGTACACCGGTGCTCGGCGCTCAGAGATCGACCAGCTTGACGTAGCGGACATCCGGCAAGATGAAGCTGGCACATGGTTCTTTGACATCCGGTTCCACGAGGAGAAGGGGCTGCGGCTCAAGAACAAGGTCAGTATCCGGCGCACCCCGGTACATTCGCGGCTCATCGCGGTGGGGTTCCTTGACTACATTGAGTCTCTACAGAAGGTCAAACAGACGGTACTCTTTGAGAAGCCCGCAGGAAGTGACAAACGCGACAGGGGCAGAAGCACGGTCGGTGATGCGGTTGGTAAGTGGTTCTCCCGGCTGAAAGTGTCGGCGAAGGTATCGACAGGGAAGACTTTACACAGCTTCAGGCATACGGTTATTACACGGCTGACGGCGGCAGGGGTTCCACAGGACATGCGAGAGATGCTTGTCGGGCACGTTGCAGAATCGACCCATGGACGGACGTATACGCATAGAGAGGCGATATCGTTGGTGCTGTTAAAAGAGCACTTGGAGAAACTGCGGTACAACCTCTGAAACCTGATGCACAGGAGATCGTAAGAATGGGTTTCGATCTATCCCGTCTGGAGAATGCGAGGAATGAAACGAAAGAGGAGTTGCTGAATTGGAAAGCACAGTACAGGCCAGGTTCGCCGGAGCACATCGCGGCGACCGTGGAACTCGGCAGACGTAGCGACCAGATGAACTTGGTTAAGCTATGGGGATTGGTGGTCGGCATCCTCTCGCTGGTCCTTGGAGCCGTCGCTTTGCTTCGACACTGGTGATGCTGACTCCATGCCTGTCCGGTTCGTCCAACGCTACAAGACTGGGTTCGAGGTCATCATCGAAGCCGTCGAGGGCGAGTATCTGCTCAGCGGGCGCCACCTTCAGAGTGGCGCAGTGTTCGAAGGTGGTGGAGTTCAGAGGGATGGTGTCGTGTCCCGTTCTCCTGTCGAGCAAACATGAATAGGTGGAAACGAGCATCGAGCCGGACTCCTCCATCATGGACAAGAACGCCTCCGACCAAAGAGGGCTGGTACTGGTACAGAGACGCTAACCGTGACGAGGTGGTCCTTCACGTCTTCGATCCACTCGGCAATAAGCAATGGAAGGCGTGGGACTGGAAGGACGGAAAGCTTGAACTGTGCGCCATTGCTGGTTATGAAGGTGAATGGTACGGGCCGATGGAGGTTCCGAAATAGATGAGAGGGGGTGTTACGGCCTTGCTGCGAACTCGGTGTGATCTCGAATAGCTGCTATCAGTTCATCTGGATGTATGTCCTTCGACAAAAATGCACTCGCTCCGGCAGCCAGCATCGCGGATTCTATGTGCCGCCCTGTATGGACCGATAAGCCGATAATCACGGTATCTGGAAGCGGACCTTTGATCCGGCGGGTTGCATCGACTCCGCTCATCCGAGCCATCCCGAAATCCATCAGCACCACGGCAGGTCGGAGCGACATGGCCAGGTGGAATGCGGTCACTCCATCAGCGGCTTCTCCGATAACACTGATCTCACTATAGTTTTCCAACATACTGCGCAGGGCTTCTCGTATCTTGTCGTTGTCATCGACGAGTAGCACTGTGATCATGAGTTCCTCTCCCTGCCCTTGCCTAAGTGGGTAACATGGTTTACCCAGCAAAGCCAGAAAATGAGTGTATTTTGGCATCTCGGATAAGCCGGTAGAAATGTCAGGGCCGTAATTTGCATCACAGAAAGACCCCTAAGGATGTTATCATCAGGCCGATGAAGCCTGGCGAAAGAGAGTTCTGGATAGGCTGGACCTTCGCTGTGCTGTTATTGATTGTCGGGACAGTGGCGGCGGTGTGGTTCTGGATGACTAGCTGAGTGGTCGGCCGCCGTAAGAGCTCGTAAAAAGAAGCAACTTCTACTGTGCCGTAAAGCTACCAGGTTTAGATAGGACCACGCAGAATACTCATTTCAGTTCAGCACAAGCCGCCTGTAGGGCGTGAAATATAAGTAAAGGCATGTGCCTGTCCCAGTGAGAGGGATTATCCTTTACGTGCTTTTCTACTGTCTCCATAACCTTCCCCGGCGCACGCATTGGTTTATCGATTACACACCTGACTATGGGATCATAAATATTGTTTAGAATGAATGATTGAGGAACTACGTGCTTACTTATTAACTCCCTCTGTTTAAGGACGATGTCTGCCCATCCTTCCACGACCCCTCTGACATAGTTCTTTCTGTTTTCGGGATTCATACCCTGCCATTCAGTCGCAGTGAGAGAAAACCCTTCAGTTGGGACATAGAGAAGTACCAACATGAAAAACCATCTCAGACGAAGTGATCTCATGCGGGCCTCTCATTGTTCTCAATTAGGATTCAAGGACGCTGTGATTCATGCCATTAGCTAATGCGAACCTCGCTGTACCCGACCCAACGGATCAAATTATGAGCTCTTTGAAAGAGATTTACATGTGGCTTTCTTGCGCAAGGTTACTCTCATCAATGAAAAATGAGTCCGTACTCTCGGACCCAGGTCAGTCGGCCTCTTGGGCAGACGGCATGCTTCAGAGCAGTAATTGTAAGCTCGGAACGACACGCACGGTAATCCCGGCGGGAGGAGTGTATTAGGTGCGCGGCGATCCGCAGGTGCAGCGTAAAATCACGTGGACACTCGCGATGTCGGGTCCAGAAACCGCATTTCGTGCTCACTCGCTCATCGGGCGACACTCTCGTATCGCGGCAGCAGGATCAAGAGTTGCGTGTCTTTTGAAGATGCAATGGCGGCACGCTGACGATCCGTTGCATTTGTTTATTTCCGATCATTGTGCAAGGGTATTGACATGCACTGGCTGGGGGTGCCGCTGTCTTTCTGCAGCAACACTGTAATGCCACGTCCCGGCATTCATGGTCCCATTGCTTCGACCTGTGATGACTTCATCCATTCGCTGTAAACAGGTTGTTCTTCTCAGCGCGTGCCTCGCCCTTTCCTTCGACGCCGCCTATGCGCTCACAGGCAATGAATGGCAAAGCATGAATGGTTCATGGCGGGCCGGTTATGTCGCCGGTGTGCTCGACGGCTGGTCCGAGGCTGCTTCGAAAGAAGTGATGGAAGGGAAGTCTGATAGTGTGTGGATAAAGGCATTATCATGCATCACCACGAGGAAGATCACATATCGTCAAGTGGTCGCGATCACGGAAAAGTATGTGAAAGAACACCCGGAGGAATGGGACAAAGATGCCTCAACACTCGTGTACCGCAGCGTGGCGCAGACTTGTCAAATCACTACTAAGTAATCAACTGGTAATGTTCTCTTGGCAAGCAGGTGTGGACTGAGCTGACTTGCCGGTAGGAGACGACGGATATAAGATCTCTGAATAAGCAGCCTTCAACGTTGAAGGTCTGGAAGGTCTATAGGAGTAAATCTATGAAGCTCGAACTCACCCTTGACGAAGTTCGCGTTCTCGATGCCGCGATGGAATACATCAAGAAACACAAAGATATAGCGGTGAAAATTTACGCAGGCTACGAAGACGATATAAAAACGGTTAACGCGATTGGGGGAATGCTCCGGGCGGCATACCTCCAAGAAAAACAAAAGTCATAACGCCGTCCCACCGGTACGTTCCGGAACCCTTCTGGTCCATTTCGGCTAGGCAGCAGCCTGTCCCCACGCGGGGGTCCAGCCGCACCAAAGAGGCATAGCGGTCACGCTCATCGCTCGCTACATTTCACCCATGTGCAGCGAATGTCATGAGCATCGGGCAGTTTATAGGAATCAATGCCTCTATTGCCGGGGCATGAATCCACCAAAGCGTATCATTCCTCGCCTCGTCATACATCTGCGCTGCCTCCTAGAGAACCCGATACATTTTTTTCATCGCGTGCCGGACCTATGCCGTTGAAATATCTCTTTGCGGAGGCTCTGATATGGACCAAAAGGCGGTACAACTCCTCGATGCCTTTGCCAGAGCGATTAAACACAATGCGTTGACTGCAGCCGACTGGCGCCGCCTGTACGACTTCACTATCTATATCCACCGATCGCGCTTATCCGTCACTGCCTGGAATGTCGGCCAACATTTGATCACGCACGGGTTTTCCCTTCAGAAAGCGAAGTTTGTGAGCACAGAGTTTAAGCGATTCTCCGAGCTCCTCGCCCTGTATGATCACCAGAAAACGACGTGATTATCGCGTATGCCGTGTGATCGACCTCGATTGTCCTTCCCCTCTACTCCAACGATTGGACGACGCTATTTATCCGCGATGAGCTGCCGCTCCCTGGCGACCACGAGCGCTTGGGCGGTTGAGGTCGCGCCCAGCTTCTTTAGGATGTGCCGGCGATGCATGGCAATGGTATTGAAACTTCGATGCAATCGCTTGGCGATATCACGAGTCGTAAAACCTTGCCAAACAAGCGAAAGTACCTCCTTCTCGCGCGGCGTAAGCGGTTGGTCGATCATCTATGGATAAGAAAAGCCCCTTATGTTTCAATAAACAGGTGCCGGTTTGCGGACAAGAGGCCTTCGGCTCAGGCCGAAAGGGATAGCAAAGGCGGCAAACCCGGCCATGCAGACAGCCGGATTATCGGGTGTATTCCGGCTCGGTCTCAGGGTTCCCCTGATTCTATTCGGACGGTTCTTGTGGCAGTCTCGATACCTCATATTGCGGGCCATGACCAATGAAAGGCATAGTTTGGGGGCGCGCGGTCGCTGAGACCGTCGAAAACCGGGTCATACAAAAGGGGTTGATGTTCCACCATTTCACACGGTGATGCCCTGTCCAAGAGACCGAGCAGGCCCGCCTTAATCCTAGCCTCCACCGCCGTCACGGCATTCGTTATCGTATTGAGCCTCTGTATCGGAGAACTCGCCATCCGGTCTATTCATCTGATGCGCGACGGCATTCCGTTTCTCGAGAAGACGGAAGGCCGGGTCGGTGCAATTCGGTTGGATGCGGAGCTGGGCTGGCGTGCCACTGAAGACTATGAAGAATCGCTTTTCGGGATCACCAAGGGAGGGAAGACTTACGCGGTGCACCGTTCCCAACTCCGACATGGGTTTCGCCACTTCGGCGATCTCAATTCGCCGAAGCCCAAGCTCCTCGTCATCGGTGACTCGTTTACGCAGGCTTCGGCCGTTTCAGACACCCAAACGTACGCGGCTCTGGTAAGCCGGCTCTTAGGAATGGAGCTATTTGCGTATGGCGCCGGCGGGTATGGGACGCTACAGGAATACCTGATTTTGGATCGGTACTTCGATGAAATTAAGCCCGCTCTCATCTTGTGGCAGTTCTGCATCAATGATTTTATCAATAACGACAACGAGCTGGAGCAAAGCAGCACGATGAACAACAACGGCCTTACCAGGCCATACTGGATTCATGGCGACGTTGCCCACCTCTCCCCCAAGCCTGCATGGCAACAGGTTCGCGAGTGGATTAATCATCACAGCAGGTTCCTCTATTTCGTCGTGAGCCGAGTCGACCGCTTACGCGCCGTCACGGTAGCGGCATCCGTGGAGAAAGCCATCGAAGCCCAGGGATTGAAGCATGCAGGTTTTCGTCGAGCGGTCGAGGTGACGGACCAGCTCATGGGGCTCGTGAGAGCACGCGCCGGCGACACTCCTATCGTGGCTTTCAGTTGTGAAAATGCCGAGCCCTATGATGAGGCGTTCGCAGTGATTTCGGCTCATCATCGAATCCAATATTGGCCGGACGTTGCCGGCGTGATTCAGGAAGCTCTAAAGAAAGGGAAGGATGTTCAAACTCCGGACGATCACTGGAATGAGTTGGGCCACAGACTGGTGGCCGATGCACTGGCCAAGCACATGAGGACTCGAGAATTGATTGCGACCCACCGCCCGCCTCTAGCGCCGTAAGGACAAGCGCAGTTTCCGTTTCCCCTATTCCGATACCGGCTTCCCGGAAGTGACGTCCGGAAGTTCTGAATTTTGTCGGCGGCCGTCCGCGATGTTTGCTTTTGGCGGGATGGACACTTAAAATGTCGCCACCAAACGAGTTGTTCATGCCCGCCAAGTCTCGTCTCCGGACAGCCGTACAGCGCGCAAAGGAGAAAAGCGCCGCTCACTTTACTCTCGATCCTTCCCAGAAGCGGCAGTTTCAGCGACGGCTGCTCAAATGGTATCGAGACCATGGCAGAGATCTTCCTTGGCGCAAGACGTCGGATCCTTATCACATTTTGATTTCAGAGGTCATGCTGCAGCAGACCCAAGTGGATCGAGTGATTCCCAAGTATCACGAGTTTCTCGACCGCTATCCCAGCTTCAAGGACCTGGCGGCGGCGCCGGTCGAAGAAGTGAGAAAAGCTTGGTATCCGCTCGGGTATAACATCAGGCCGGAGCGCCTGCACAGCATAGCCTGCGAAACAGTGACGCGGTACGGGGGCGCATTGCCCAAAGAGCCGCAGCAACTGCTCTCCTTCAAAGGCATCGGGCGCTACACGGCCGGCGCGATCCGGTCTTTTGCCTTCAATGAGGCCGCGGCGATTCTCGACACGAACGTCATGCGGGTGCTTCATCGAGTGTTCGTGGGGAATGGAGAGCCCAGGAACCAAAAATCGCTCCTGTGGAAGTTGTCGGAAGATCTCATTCCGCGGGGCAGATGTTACGAGTTCAATCAGGCAATCATGGATTTCGGGGCCACGACGTGCACCGCCCGCGATCCCTACTGCCTGCTCTGTCCGATGAAATCATTATGCAAGACCTATCCGTACGGCGGCCGGCGCCGTGAGTGAATCGTCCGGTGAAGATCACGGAGGCATTGTCCTGGTGGCAGCCGCGATTATTGCCCGGGACGGACGCTATCTGATCGCTCGACGTAAGCCTGACACACACCTCGGCGGGTTCTGGGAATTCCCGGGCGGAAAATGCGAAGCCGGCGAATCGTTGGAGGATTGTCTGAAGCGCGAACTGCGGGAGGAGCTCGATGCAGGTATTGCCGCGGCTGTACCGTTCCGGACCGTTCGCCATACATACCCGGAAAAGACGGTCGAGCTGCATTTCTTCAGATGTTCTCTTGAATCGGGAGAGGTCAGGGCCCGTGACTGTGCCGAGTTCCGATGGATCGATCCGAAAGACTTCCGAGATTATCGGTTTCCTCCCGCAGACGAGGACATTCTGAATGCGCTTCGAGAGACGCAGTCGGGCCCGTAAAAGCGAACAGGCCGCATGGTACGATTTCCTCAGACCGCGGCACTGAAAGACGGGACGCCGATTGAGCTGCGGCGGGTAAGTCGGCCGGACTTCTCCGCTTTACGCGCTCTCTATGACATAGTCGTTGAAGAAGGAACCTCATATCCGCACGACCGGGCCCTGAATGAAGACGAGTTTCTCGACTATTGGATCACTGGAAAATTCACCATCGTGGCCTGCCCCAAAAACTGTTATAAGGAAGAAGACCGAGAAACGATCGCCGGCGCGTTCTATCTCAAGCCGAATTGGCCCGGTCGGGCAGGCCATGTCGCGAATGCCGGATTCATCGTTGCTCCATCCTGGAGGCGGAGCGGTTTGGGACGGCTGCTGGGAACCACCATGTTGGATTGCGCCAAAGCGCAGGGATACCGTAGCGTCATCTTTAATCTCGTGTTTGCGGACAATGATGCGGCCCGTTCGCTCTGGCGGCAATTGGGTTTTGAAGAAGCGGCTCGACTTCCATCGGTCGTGCGCAAGGATGACGGGACTTATCAAGACGCATTCGTCATGTTCCGATCGCTGGTGTGACTCATGAAAATCATCCTCGACATCGAAACGGTCCAGCCTTCGCGCGAAGAATGGGCGCGCCTCACCGGGAAACCGGCGACTGCTGAATTGCTCTCCTCTGAGGAATGCATGGACCTCTTTTCCGCGAGCGCCGCGGACGAGCAACGGCGCGCCGACGACGAACTCTACGCTAAGTGCGCCTTCGATGGAACCTTCAGCCGCATTATCTGCATCGGGCTCATCGAGCTCTCCGACAATTTCGAGCCCCGCGGGTCTTGTGCCTGGTACGGGGGAAATGAGCGGGAATTGCTGAGGCTGTTTTGGGCGCGCCTGGCTCAGAGCCGGCCCGGCTTGTTCATCACGCATAACGGGCTCAGCTTCGACCTGCCGTTTATCAGAAAACGGTCCATCATTCATCAAATCAAGCCGAGCATGGAGATCAACCTGGCCAAATTCAGGACCGAACCGGTCTACGACACGATGGCGGTCTGGAGCAATTGGGACAACCGGGGTTGGGTGAAGTTGGATGTGCTGGCCAGGGCTCTCAATGTCGAGACGAAGTCGGGAAGCGGGGAGCAGGTTGCGGCGATGTGGGAACAGGGACAGAGGAGTGAGATCGGCCGGTATTGCCTCCAGGACACGTATGTGACCTATGCTTGCTACTGCCGCATGAATTTCCGACAGCCGCTGTCGCGTGAAATCGTCTTGTTAAACCAGGAGTTGATCGACGTAGGGTAGGTGGGTTGCTCAACGGATGGCGAGTTCGGCTTTACCTCGCTTTTCACGGTTAATGGTAGCCGGTTTGCTTTTCGCCTGCCGCAATTCCTTGTCCCGTGATTCCAACTGCCGGCGCATCGATTCCAGGTCCCTTCTCAGCTGATCGATCTTGGCGTCCTTCCGCCCAATCGTCCGCTGCGCATCTCTTAACTCCTGTTCAATCCGGCCGACCATCTCCGAGTCGGCACCCGCCGCCTGGTCGGGGACGATCCCATTCTCGGCAACGGCACTCGCCGTGAGGATTCGTTCAGGCTTTTTCATGTCCGGCTTCGCCGTGAGGGGAACGGTTGCTTCGGCGCGAGCCTGGTCCGGTTGCTTACTCAGGAGGCCGTAATCGACGGCCCAGGTAATAAGATCGGGCCGGCCAAGGGCGACCGTCTGGTCCGCCTTGTGCCGATGCGCCGCGGATTCCGGGATGAAGCTGACGGTTCCCCGGTGGGTGGTCAAGGTGACATGGAGTTCTTGATCCTTGACATAAAGGGTGCCCGCGGTGGGCTCAGAGCCTGACCCTGCCGATGAGGATAGACGAAAAGCAACCACATACTCCGGTTGCGCTTGCGACAATGCGCGGGCCAGCAGGGGAGCAAGGTACTCAACATCCTCATCGCTGAACACTCTCATCGGCTTGCTGCCATCCGCGGAACTGGTAGAGGGAAAAGATTTGTCATCGGAATAGAGTCCCCGAAGCGTCTGCTTGATGGAAGCCTCACCGACAGTGGCCGGATGCGCCGCCTCGAACGACCAGTCGGCGACTTCTTCAAAATAGACGGTGGCCTGCGGAGCCTGCAGTTGGCGACTGGAGGAAGAGGAGCCGGTCGCGCAACCTTGGCTCAATAGAGCGGCCTGGCAAACAAAAGTTAAGGCGGCGAAGAATCTGAATCGAGTGGATGTCCGGTTCTGCATGGGGGCTCCTCGGAGAGACGGGCGGTTGGATCGGAACAATGGTGCGACGAGGGTGGCGACCGCTACCAGATGCCGAGCCCCATCATCACCACCCCGATGGCCAGCCAGCCGAACACGCCCACGGCGATTATGGTCTCCAGGCTGATTCCCTTATCCTGCTCTTGAACCTGTGTCTGGACTTGATCTTTCTTCATGGAGGTTTTCCTCGGCGGATCGAAAAGGTTAGCGGGTGCTGAAAATGTTGATGCCGACCTGTTTCGCAGCAAGCTTTATGCCTTCATGTTTTTGATCCGTCGGCGTCAAATTGGGGGATGTCTGGGGCAGGGGGGTGCTGGCGGGTATCCGAAGAGAGGAGTTTAACTCAAAAAGTATAAAAAGCCGTTACAAGTCGGTAGGATAGCCTGTCATGAGTGTCGCTGGGTGGTGCTGGGGTTGTAAGAATCCGAGAGGGGTCATCCGGAGAACGTGCCCGGCATTGTGCCAAGATGGGCTGGGCTCATATGGGCATGCCGCCGGAAAATTGACGGCAAATTGTCAATCGCGATCAAACTTGTGCACTCAATGGTCCAAAGAGGGTTGTCGCCGATGCCCGCTCTATGGTGACCGGAACGATCGAACCGGGACAGATCGAGGCCTCGGATTTCTCCCACACTACCGTCACGTTGGCGTCGGTCCTGCCCATCCATTGAGAAGTTGATCGCTTGGAGTTTCCTTCAACCAAGGTTTCAACGGCGCGACCAACCAATTGCCGGTTGATGCCGGCGGAAATCTTTTTCTGCAAATCAACCAGCCTCGTGACTCGGTCTGACTTCACCGTGGCCGGCACATCGTCGGGGTATTTCCTGGCCGCGATCGTATTCTTCCTTTCGGAGTAGGCAAAGATAAAGGCCGAATGGAACCCGATATCCCGAACCGCGCGGTAGGTGTCGAGAAATTCGTCCTCGGTTTCGGAACAAAAGCCACAGATGATATCCGTCGTGAGCGCGATTCCGCTGTGTCTGCGGCGGATGTCATCCACCAAGCCGAAATACTCCTTGGCGGTATAGGTCCGGTTCATCAGGTCGAGGATGCGGTCATTCGCTGACTGGAGGGGCAAATGGATATGTTTGCAGATCTTCCGATGTCCGGCTACTGCGTCGAGCAGCGCCGGAGGGAAGTCCTTGGGATGCGGAGAGGTAAAACGCACCCGCTCCACTCCGGGCACGTCCGCCACGGCGGTGATGAGCCGGGCGAAATTCCATCCCTCGAACCGGTAGGAGTTGACGTTCTGGCCCAGGAGCGTGATCTGTTTGAAGCCGGCGGACACCGCTGCTTCGGCTTCCCTCAGGATACCCTGAGGGTCTCGCGACCGCTCCCGCCCGCGTGTATAGGGCACCACGCAAAAACTGCAAAAGTTGTCGCATCCTCGCATGATGGCGATCCAGGCATTGACGCCGCTCTCCCGCTCCGGGAGGATATCGTCATAGGTTTCATATTCGGAGAGGTCCACGGCGAGGCCTTTTCCCCTTGATCTACCCTCCTCCGACGCAAGCGCCCGGCTGATCAATATGGGAAGCTGCCGGTAGCTGTCGGGACCGGCCAGCACATCGACCAGGGGGGCCTTCTCGGTCAGTTCTTGTTTGAGACTCTGAGCCATGCAGCCCAGCACGCCCACGACGAGAGGCCGTTGTTTCTTGAGAAATTTTAGTTCGGCGAGATGCCCGAACACTCGATTATGCGCATTTTCGCGAATCGCGCAGGTATTCATGAGAAGGACATCGGCGCGCTCGCGATCATCGGTGAATTCAAACCCTGCTCCTTTCATCACCGAGCGGATCAGCTCCGTATCATACTCGTTCATCTGGCAACCGAATGTCTCGATGTGGATCTTGTGCGAGCGAGCGTGGGTGTTCATTGGTTCATGACCACTAAGGGTGAGGGGATCGCCGTTGACGGCCGCCCGATCGCCAAGCCGTCGGAGATTCCCGTGATCGTGACGTCCTGAATTGTGCCGGCCGGATTCTCTGGGGCGGCCATCGCCACCCGCAAGAAATTATCGGTCAAGCCGATGTAGAATCCGGCTCGTTCGCCATGCTCAAACAGCACGCGGACCGTCCGGCCGATGTGCCGCTGATGGTAGGCGCTGTTCTTCAATCGCGAGACCGAAGCCAACGTTCGGCTCCTCCGCCTGATGATCGAAACAGGCACCGCGTCCCTCATTCGTGCAGCAGGGGTGCCGGGCCTTGGGGAAAAACTAAACACATGACAATAAGCGAACGGCAGTTCCTTGGCTACCCGGACCGTCTTGTCGAATTCCTCTTCTCCTTCTGTCGGGAAGCCGACCATGAGATCGGTTCCCAGGCCGAGGTCGGGGATCGACTGGACGGCGCAGTCCACCAGATCGGTGAAGTCTCGGACCGTATATTTTCTATTCATCGCCGTGAGGATACGATCGTCTCCGCTTTGAAGAGGAATATGCAGATACCGGCAGACTTTCTTCGAGGCCGCCATGTATTGCAACAGTTCATGAGTCACGGTCGTGGGCTCAATCGAGGAGATTCTGATCCGTTCGAGCTCAGGGATGGATTCCAGGCGCTGAAGTAGGTCGATAAGGCCGGCGCGCCCATATTGGTAGCGTCCGATATTGACGCCGGTCAGGACCACTTCTTTGTATCCATGGGCGGCAAGCGAGTCGGCTTCCCTTATGACGTCATCCAATACCCGGCTCCGTTCATGGCCGCGCGCGAACGGGATGATACAGAAGCTGCACATGAAGTCGCAGCCGTCCTGAATTTTCAGCAGCGCGCGTGTGGAATCGGAATAGGCGCTGCCGGGCAACGTGAAATCCCGGCGGTGGATGGTTCTCGTATGATGTACCTCCGCCATGGGCAATTTGCGCAGTGAGCCGGCCGGCGGCAGGTACTTGGGCAGCTCGAGTTTGAATTGATTCCCCAACAGGAGATCGATTCCGGGCACGTGGCGCAACACGTTATGCCCTGTTTGCGCGTAACAGCCGGTCACGGCGACAAACGCGTCAGGTGAATGGCGCAAGGTCTTACGAACCGCATAACGGCAGTCTTTTTCGGCATTCTCAGTGACTGAACAAGTATTCAAGACGAGCAAGTCGGTCGCTTCCCCGAAGGGGACGATGTCATAGCCTTGACGGCAGAGCAGATCACCCAATACGGCAGTTTCGGCCTGATTCAAACGACAGCCCAACGTGTGAAGGGATGCGCGACGTCTGATCGGTTCGTGCGGCATAAAGAGGGCATTATAGGCGAGCGTTTTGCTGCCGGGCAAGCGGTGGAGGCGATGGGACTCTATTCAGCCCAGTGGTGTCGGGACAAGCGGCAGTGGAATCGTAACGATCCGGCCTCGAGACCGGCAGCTTCGGAAATTTGCATCGACCTTTTCAAGGTGCTAAAGTACGCGAAAGCAGACTGAGAGGTGACTCATGAGATTATTTTTCAGTCTAAGCCTCGCAGGCCTACTCGCCATAGCGCTGCTTCCAACGAAGACGTCCTCCCGGCAAACGCTGCCCGTCGAGCCCGATCTGAACACAAGGCTCGACGAATTGTACGACCACGAAGCTCGCTTGTTTATCATGCTGTACTCCTTGGAAGGCGACGGAAAAATCGATTACATCACCGGCCGCCAGGTCCAGGAGTATGCCCGTAGCAACTACGGGAATCCGGTCTATTACACCGAGAAGAATCCGCTCTTTTATTGGTGGAATCATACGATGTGGAATGATCCGGAGGAGGATGGGGTGAACGGCAACGAAAAGGTCTATCAGGAGAATGTCGAATTCGACATCGCCCGATACAAACCCTGTCTTTTCAACGGACAGACCTGCTGATTGCAGTCCGCGCTCACGACACGAAGCAACCGTCCATTTGCCGATTCTGCTGCGCCTGATCCCCCTGCCGGTGCTATGCTGGGCCTGCGTCATCAGTCGGAAATCTTCATTCGCTAGACCATGAGCGCCGCCACCGTCCGTTCCTTGCTGACACCGCGCCTAGGCGTGATGTTGCCGCTCGGCTTCGCGTCCGGACTGCCGCTTGCGCTCACCGGCGGGACCCTACAGGCTTGGCTGACCATGGCCAATGTAGAACTGGCGACGATCGGGCTCTTCGCCTATGTCGGGCTGCCCTACACGCTCAAGTTCATGTGGGCGCCGGTCATGGATCGCCTGGTTCCTCCTTGGTTGGGTCGCCGGCGCGGATGGATGATCCTGACCCAGCTTGGTCTTGCGGCGTCCTTAACGGCGATGGCTCTGACCGGCCCGATCGCCATGCCTCATGTCTTCGCCGCCATTGCCTTGGGAGTGGCCTTTGTCTCCGCCTCTCAGGACATTGTCTTCGATGCCTATCGGACCGACTTGCTGAAACCGGACGAACGCGGGCTCGGCGTGGCGACCTGGGTCATGGGTTACCGGCTTGCCATGATCGTGTCCGGATCGGTAGCCCTCGTGCTGGCCGATCGGGTCGGGTGGTCCGCCACCTATCTCTGCATGGCGGGCTTGATGGTGCTGGGAACCATCACCATTCTGCTCAGCCCCGAACCGACCGACTCGCAGCAGGGCCCTCGCAGCATGCAGGAGGCGGTCGTGGGGCCGCTCACGGAGTTTTTTGCCAGGCCGATGGCGATCGCGATGCTGGCATTGATCGTCCTCTACAAGCTCGGCGATGCCTTTGCCGGGGCTCTGACCACGCCGTTTCTGATTCGAGGGTTGGACTTTTCCTCGACGGACGTGGGGGTCATCCGGGCGTTCGGCCTGGGCTCCACGATCCTCGGCGCCTTCATAGGGGGCATCGTCATGCCGCGGCTCGGACTATTCCGATCCTTGCTGGCTTTCGGAATGCTTCAAGCCTTGTCGAACCTCTCGTTCCTGGTTCTCTTCTGGATGGGAAAGAATTATGCGGCGATGGCCTTCGCGGTGGGATTTGAGAATCTGACCGGCGGCATGGGGACCGCCGCATTCGTGTCGCTGGTGATGTCCCTGTGTGATCATCGGTACACGGCGACGCAGTTCGCGCTCTTATCGTCGGTCGAGGCAATCGGTCGCGTGTTTCTCGGATGGCCGGCGGCGAAGCTGGTGGGACTCGTGGGTTGGGGAACGTTCTTCGTCGTGACGTTTGTCGCAGCCGTGCCCGGTCTGTGGCTCTTGTGGCGCCTCCGGAAGCCGGTTGAAAACACCATTAGCCCCGTCCAAGGGGCGGAAGCACTGGCTTAATCTGACGCCTCGTCATTTCAGTCTCCGTTGCAGGAACAGAATGAAAAGCATGAGCGTGGGCAAAGGTGCGAGGAGAAACGGCAGCAGCCACAGCCAGACATTCTTTCCTCTCACCCTGGCTTGGTCGAGCATCCATACGAAAATCCACATCACGAGACCGACATAGTTCAGCGCCATCCAGCGGGTGGTGTGAATTTTTAGGCTGCTGCTCGTTTCGGCCGGGCCTTGAAGGGAAAACATTCCGAGGACCAAGACGAATACGATCAACAGCGCGGCTACTAGACGTTTGCTCCACACAAACATGATTGCCTCCTGAGCACGATACGCAAATCAATCAAGGATCGGGGACCGGCGTAAGCTAAACAGGAGCAGGCGGATTGTCAAACATTCCGCTCGTTCACTTTTCCGGCCGTTCGGTGGTCACAATCAGGGACCGATTGCTATGACTTCATTCCGCCTCGGGATTGTTATCGTTGCGTTGCTGGTCGCAATCGGACTAGCCATGACGAATCCGACTATGGACGAGTACCTCCGCTTTGTTGAGCACCGCCTTGGCGCGGCGCTCGAGAAGATGGATCAAAGTGCGCCGGACCGGGAAAAGACCATGCTGCGCTCTGTGTTTCGCGCGCAGGGAAAACGCCTGATTGAGGGGATTATCCGGCCTGCCACGACGCGAGTGAATTGGGGGTTCTGGAGTCTCTACCGCACCAACGTGCTGGATACAGAGATTATCGTGCTCGGCGTGGCTTCGTGGTTTGTGCCGTTAAGCGGAGTCGAGGAGGCCACCATCAAAATCGGCCGACTGGCATTCTGACCCATGTATTTCTTATTATTTTAGTATCGGCGAAGAGGGCAAGTCTGTGGATAACGGCGGCAATACGGGGCCGATTTCCGCGCGGGAACTGCATGATTCGATATCACCAGGTTGTCCCCGCTTTTAACAGGTAAATCCACAATATTTTGTTTGACAATGTTTTTTAATAGCTATATGTAGTAGTGCCATGAGACAGAGAAGACGGAGATTTTGCATGCGCTGGCCAGAAATTGATGCTCCAACACTCCACCTTATCGCACAGCGGGTCGTAAGGAGGGAATCGTGAGAATAGACCGACGATTTACGAAGCGCGGCCATTCACCCTATGAGGATGTGGCGTTCGTCAAACGGTCCTCGGAGATCCGGAATCCGGATGGATCCACGGTGTTCAAGCTGACCGATATTGATATTCCGGAGTCCTGGTCCCAGCTTGCGATTGATATCCTGGCCCAGAAGTATTTCCGCAAAGCCGGAGTGCCCCAAGCGCATGCCGATGGAAGCCCGGTTCTCGGGTCAGACGGCAAACCGGTGTTGGGGGGAGAACGGGACGCGCGACAGGTCTTTGAACGATTGGCCGGCTGCTGGACCCATTGGGGAAAATCATACAACTATTTCAAGACGCCCGAAGACGCCGCCGCGTTTCACGATGAGCTTTGCTATATGTTGGCGCATCAGATGGCCGCGCCGAATTCGCCGCAATGGTTCAATACGGGCCTCCACTACGCCTACGGTCTGACCGGCCCGGCCCAAGGCCATTACTATGTCGATCCGGACACAAAAGAAGTCGTCAAGGCGGTCAACGCCTTCGAGCATCCGCAACCTCACGCGTGCCAACCCTATGATGCCTTGATTTCCACCCCGGAGGGACCGGTCCCGATCGGAGAGATCGTGACTCGCCGGCTCCTCGGACTGTATGTGCATGACGGCAGCCTCGACGGCAAGGGAACCACGCAAGTCGTTGCCGTCAAGGAAAACGGGAGCAAGCCGGTATTCCGAATCGTTCTGAAGAACGGTGTCTGCATTGAGGCCACAGCCGACCATCTCGTGTGGGCCAAATCGGCGCGGCGGACCGGCGGTCAGTGGCTTCGGGTGGATGCCTTGGTTCCGGGAATGCGATTGGAGCTTTCTACCGCCACCGAGATTGACAGCCGGCGTGACTCGGCAGCCGAAGATGAAGTAGCGTTGGTCGGATGGCTGCATGGGGATGGGTTTGTAGGTCAGTATGAGCAGGGCACCAACCGAAGCCTCACGCTGGAATTCATGACGATCAACAAGGATGAGTTCCAATTCGTTCAAGATCGCGTTCAGCGAGTGTTTCCCGACGTGCACTACCACGTCCGGTCGGTGGAATGTCAAACACCAGGGCTGGATATCCGGCGCATCAGATTGTACGGGGAGGTCCTGCGGCCGTTTGTTGAGAAGTATGACCTGCTGCGCGGACCCAAGGAAGATATCAGGATCGCGGCAGGGTTGCGCCGCGCCGGTCGCGAAGTCCATGCCGCCTATTTACGGGCTCTTTTTCAGGCAGACGGGACGGTTCGTTTGCGGTCCCGCGGATCTCGAACCTCCGACGTAGTTTTGACGACGGTCTCCTCGCAACTCGCGCGCGATGTCCAGGCGGTGTTACTGAATCTCGGTATCTATGCACGCGTACAGCGCGGGATCGAAACTCGAGAGAACCGCCGCGTCCCATACTTCGTCTCCATCGGGTATGCCGATGCTCGAAACCGATTCCGCGAATTGATTGGCTTCGTGTCCGAAGAGAAGCGACAGAAGCTCGATCGTGCTTGTTCCGACTGTTTCCCGGGCAAGGCGATTCCCGGATTGCGGGAAGAATCCATTCTTCGAATCGAAGCGCTGGGTGTACAGCCCGTTTACGATATCCAAACCTTGAGCGGGCAATACTTGTCCAATAACACGGTCGTACATAACTGCTTCATCCAATCGATCGAAGACGATCTGGTCAACGAGAACGGGAT
The DNA here is from genome assembly GCA_035250505.1 of Nitrospiraceae bacterium. Lineage (GTDB taxonomy): Bacteria > Nitrospirota > Nitrospiria > Nitrospirales > Nitrospiraceae > DASSBQ01. The sequence continues at coordinate 29,949 of DATFFC010000136.1, forward strand.
CATGGATCTGTGGGTCCGGGAAGCGCGGCTCTTCAAGTATGGCTCCGGGACCGGCACCAACTTTTCCCGGCTGCGGGGAGACGGCGAACCCTTGTCCGGCGGCGGCAGATCGTCGGGCCTCATGTCCTTTTTGAAGATCGGCGATCGGGCGGCGGGAGCCATTAAATCCGGAGGGACGACCAGGCGTGCCGCAAAGATGGTCTGCCTGGATCTGGATCATCCGGACATCGAAGAGTTCATCGAGTGGAAGGTGGTGGAAGAGCAGAAAGTGGCCGCCATGGTGACCGGGTCGAAAATTTGCGCCCAGCGGCTGAACGGCGTGCTCAGAGCCTGTTTCATCACCGACGGAAGCGGCGGAACGAAAGTCGAGCTGGATCAGACGAAGAACACCGTCCTCCGGGAAGCCATCGCCGCCGCCCGCCGGGATGCCGCGCCGGAAGCCTATATTCAGCGGATGTTCGACTTCGCCCGGCAAGGCTACAGTCACTTTGTCTTTCATGAATACGATACGAACTGGGACGGGAAGGCCTATCAAACGGTCTCGGGCCAGAACTCGAACAACAGCGTCCGCATCCCCAACGAGTTCTTCCACGTGCTCGAGCAGGACGGCGACTGGCAACTCAAGCGCCGCACCGACGGGAAAGTCTCGAAGACGGTCAAGGCGCGGGACTTGTGGGATAAAATCGCCTGGGCCGCTTGGATTTGCGCCGACCCCGGCACGCAATACGATACGACGATCAATGAATGGCATACCTGTCCGGAAGACGGCCGCATCAACGCGTCGAATCCCTGTTCGGAGTACATGTTTTTGGACGATACGGCGTGCAACCTGGCTTCCTTGAACCTTGCTAAATTCTTTTCCGACGAGGGGCAATTTGATCTGGAAGGTTTCCGTCATGCTGTGCGGCTCTGGACGATCGTGCTCGAAATCAGCGTGCTGATGGCCTCCTTTCCCAGCCGCGCGATTGCCCAAAAGAGTTATGAATATCGAACGCTCGGACTGGGGTATGCGAACCTGGGGACCATTCTCATGCGGCAGGGCATTCCCTACGATTCATCAAGGGCCTTGGCCCTGTGCGGCGCACTCACGGCGCTGATGACCGGAGAAGCCTATGCCGCCTCGGCTGAAATGGCGGCGGAGCTCGGTCCCTTCCCCGGATACCAGCGAAACCGTGATCACATGCTGCGCGTCATCAGAAACCACCGCCAGGCCGCGTATCATGCGTCGGCTGGTGACTATGAGGGCCTCACGGTCAATCCGATCGGCATTCAGCCGGAGCATTGTCCGCCTGAATTGCTGATCGCGGCGAGGCGTTCATGGGATCGGGCATTGGAGCTGGGCACGGCCTACGGGTTCCGGAATGCGCAGGTCACCGTGATCGCGCCGACCGGTACGATCGGATTGGTCATGGATTGCGACACGACCGGCATCGAGCCGGACTTCGCGCTCGTGAAGTTCAAGAAATTGGCCGGTGGAGGTTATTTCAAGATCATCAACCAAAGCTTGCCTCCTGCCTTGGCCAACTTAGGCTATACGGACGTGCAGATCAAAGATATCGTCGCCCATTGCGCCGGACACCAGACATTGAAAGGTGCGCCCTTCATCAACCACGAGACCCTGCGCCAGAAGGGATTCGACGACGCGGCGCTGGAGCGGCTGGAAAGCGCGTTGGGCCAGGCCTTCGAAATTCAGTTTGCCTTCAACAAATTCACGTTGGGCGAGGAGTTCTGCCGGCAGAAACTCGGCATTACGGAAGCGCAGTTGGCGGATCCGACCTTCAATATGGCGAAGGCTTTGGGTTTCACGCAGGAAGAACTGGTCGCGGCCAATGACTACTGTTGCGGGACGATGACGATTGAGGGGGCACCGCATTTGAAGCTCGAGCATCTGCCGGTCTTTGACTGCGCCAATCGGTGCGGCCGGCTCGGACAGCGGTTCATTGCGGTGGACGCTCACATTCGGATGATGGCGGCGGCGCAGCCCTTTATCAGCGGCGCCATCAGCAAGACGATCAATATGCCAGCCGATGCCACGCTGGAGGATGTCAAGTCCTCCTACTTGCTGGCTTGGAGGAGCATGGTCAAGGCGGTCGCCCTCTATCGCGACGGTTCCAAATTGAGCCAGCCCCTGAACGCCTCGACGGACAGCGGGAAGGCCGTTGAAGCGGTATCGCCGGTCATGGCGGCGGCGGAGAAGATCACGGAGAAGGTGCTTGTCCGGTATCTGGCGAAACGGCGCCCGTTGCCGGCCCGCCGGAACGGATATACGCAAAAGGCCATCATCGGCGGGCATAAATTGTACTTGCGGACCGGCGAGTACGAAGACGGGACGCTCGGCGAAATCTTCCTCGACATGCACAAGGAAGGAGCGGCCTTCCGCAGCCTGATGAATAATTTCGCCATCGCGATCTCGCTCGGCCTGCAACACGGTGTACCGCTCGAAGAATTTGTCGAAGCGTTCGTCTTCACGCGGTTCGAACCCAACGGTCCCGTCAAGCTCAATGATCGGATCAAGATGGCGACCTCGATCATCGACTACATCTTCCGTGAGCTGGCCATTACTTATTTAGAGCGCAAAGATCTGTCGCAGGTGCAGGAAGAGGATCTCCGCATCGATTCAATGAAGAAAGACGAGCAGGACCCCGAATGTGTCGCCGAAGAAGCGGACATGACGGCTCTCCGCAAATCGTCGATTCTGACCGAGCACCTGCCGAGGCGGAACGGAGCCCACGACAACGGGCATGGCAACGGAAGCGGCGCGGGAAGCGGCGGAGCGGCGCACAAGGTCGAACTCAAGAGGGAACGAGAGACGCTGACCGTGACCTCCGTCCATCAGCAGATCAAGGATGCCAGGGACAAGGGGTATGAGGGCGATCCCTGTCAAGAATGCAAGCGGTTCATGATGGTCCGTAACGGCACCTGTCTGAAATGCATGGGGTGCGGCGCCACGAGCGGGTGTTCGTAAGGCAGCCGGCCGTTATTGAGAACCGGTCATTAGGAAGTGCAAGGCAGCAACGGCCCGACACGGTCGCTTATGGTTGTGGTACTGCCGACTGGCAGCCGGGGTTCTCCTGTGGCCCTGTGGGTTGATCCACCTGGCCAAGTGTGGGAGGATTGGCTACCACACCCAATGAGCTTATCCTGTTTGATAAGGGAGTTCACATGCCGACGACGACTCAATTTGTGATCAGTGAACAGAGCAAACCGGGCGTCTTGGCCGAAGTTGCGGCCGTGCTCGGGGGTGCAGGCGTCAACATCAAGGCCTTCCTGGCTCCCGAGGTCACGGCGGGAAAAGGTAAATTACGCTTGATCGTGGCCGATCCGGACAATGCGCGGACCGCTCTTAGAAAGGCGAAGATTAAGTTTCGCGAGGAAACGGCCCTGATCCTCAGTCTCGAAAACAAGCCTGGGGCGCTGAAGCAGGTCGCCGATTCATTGACCAAAGCCCGGATCAATGTGAAAAGCGGCTACTGTACACCCTCCCGAGAGGGAAAACGGGCCATTGTCGTGCTGACCGTTTCCAATACTTCGAAGGCGCTGCTTGTACTGCGGAACCAGTCTTTGGACGAGTTTTGACCGAGTCCTCCTTGTTCTTCCCACCCAGAGTTCGGGTCCTTCGGGTCCTCTCAGGCGGTACTTGTAGGGCCGGCATGGCTTCAAGACTCCCACAAGAGAATACCATTTGCTGCGCAACCTTCTGATTGTGCAGGCTTTTCAACTGCTGCAGGAAGAGCGGTTGCTCTTGATGAGGCTCGATGCCTGTGATAGATGTATAGGCAATGGATGATGATAGCGGCCCGGTAGGACCTTATCAGATCTTCACCTTGCATCGACCCCCTATCAAGGCTTCCTCGACCTCGATATCCAAGTACCCGGCTGGTCCGTCATTTCGCCTAACCAAGCCTCTCACGTTGCGCTGATCCGGAACAGTCTATGGACCTTATTGCCTTAGGCGCCCTTATTATTTTATCGGCCGTGATTTCCGCGGCTGAGATCGGGTTCTTTTCCGTCAACGATACGAAGCTTCGGGCCCTGGCTCAGGGGGGGAACAAGCGGGCGGCCATGGCGCTTCACCTGCGGAACGACCCCCAGCGGCTCCTGTCCACCATTCTGGTCGGTGACCGGCTGGTGGACACGGCTACCGCCTCAATTGCCACCATCATCACGCTGAACGCATTCGGAGATAAGGGCTATCTGGACGAAGCGGTCGCGGTCACGGTCGGCATCCTGACCTTCGTGCTGCTCGTCTTTGCCGATATTGTCCCGAAGACGTTGGCGGCCAAGTACGCGGTACCGGTCGCTTTGAACATGGCCTATCCTGTGTACGGGGTGCAGCAGGTCTTGAGGCCGATCCTCGGCGGGATGGTCCCGATGATCAATAAGCTGACGGGCGGAAAGGGGATGAACCTGCCCTTCGTGACGGAGGAAGAGCTGAAAATCATGCTCGATGAAGGCAAAAGGGCAGGGGTCATCGAGACCGAGGAGGTCAAGATGATCAAGAACGTGTTTCAACTCAAGGACATCACGGCGGAAGACTGCATGACGCCGCGCATCTACATGTTCGCCCTCGATTGCAATCTTCGGCTGAATGAAGCGAAGGAAATGCTCTTCAAGTCCAAGTACTCACGCATTCCGCTCTATGAGGGGACCCTCGATAACATCATCGGGATCCTCTACAAGACGAAGGCGTTGACCTCGCTCGCCCAAGGAAAAATCGATATCACGCTCAGGGATATCGCCCATCCCGCCCTATTTGTGCCGCACGTCAAATCGGCTGATGATCTGATGAAGCAGTTTCAGCTCGACAAACGGCATATGGCCATCGTCGTCAATGAGTTCGGCGGGGTTATGGGTCTGGTCACGTTGGAGGACTTGCTCGAGGAAGTCGTCGGGGAAATCGTGGATGAAACCGACATCACCGAAGAGCTGATCAAACGCATCGGGAAGAACCAGATCTTGGTCCACGGCCGGACGGAAGTCAGGAAGGTCAATGAGTTCCTCAAAGTGGACCTGGGAAACGAGGCCATTACGATCGGCGGGCTCATTCAGCAGGAACTGGGGCACATTCCGAAGGCCGGGGAAGAAATCCACATCGGAAACTGCCGGATGGTCATCCACGAAGCGGACCCCCGCGTCATCAAGAGCGTTCACATCTTCAAGGAAGAGAAAGCCCCGCATCACATCGAGGCGATGGTCGGCGAACCGGTGCCGGTTACACAGGCTTCAGCAGATCGGTAAATTGAGCTTCCGATAGAATCTTGACCCCTAGTTTCCTCGCCTGGTCGAGCTTGCTGCCCGGATCAGCCCCCGCCACCACGTATGATGTCTTCTTACTGATGCTGGATGTGACCGTTCCCCCTTGCTCCTCTACCAGGCGCGCAGCCTCTTCCCGGCTGTAGGCTTCGAGGCCTCCGGTAAAGACGAAGGTCTTGCCCTGTATCGACGCGCTTGCCGCCCGATCCGCTTTGCCGGCGCTGGCCAGCGGCGTAATCCTTATGCCGTGATCGAGAAGTTGAGCGATCACCTGTTGGTTTTTCTCTTCCTGAAAAAAAGATTCCAGACTGCTCGAGATCTCCGGACCGATCTCATGGACCTGCTCCAACCGTTCCCGATCGGCCGCCATGAGCCGTTGCAGGTCCCCGAATTGTCTGGCCAGCACACGAGCGATGTGCTGCCCGATCTGCCTGATGCCCAGCCCCATGAGAAACCGATCGAAAGATACCTCCTTGCTTCGCTCGATCGAGTCGAGCAGGAGATCGGCCGACCGGTCGGCGAATCCTTCCAATGTCAGCAATTGGGGTTTGGTAAGCGCATAGAGATCGGCCAGGTTCTTCACGAGTCCGCGATCGACCAATTGGGCCACCGTCTTCTTCCCGAGGCCGTCGATGTTCAAGGCGGTCTTGGAGGCAAAGTGTTCCACCGCGCCTTTGAGCTGCGCCGCACAGACGGTTTTCCCCGTGCAGTAATAGTAGGCTCCTTCCCGCGCCGCTGCGGAGCCGCAGACAGGACAATGATCAGGCATCCGAAACGGCTCGTTGCGGCGCTCTCCTGCAACCGGCACTCGCTCCGCAATTGCGGGAATGACGTCCCCGGCCCGCTCAATCTTGACCGTATCTCCCACCCGGACATCTTTTCTCGCCACCTCATCGGCATTGTGTAAGGTGGCCCGGCTGATCGTCACGCCTCCGACGTCGACCGGCTTGAGCAGCGCAAGTGGGGTCAGTGTCCCGGTCCGCCCCACGGACACCACGATATCCTGAATCTGGGTAATTTCCTTGCGTGGAGGGAACTTGAAGGCGATGGCCCAGCGGGGACTGCGGGACTTGCTGCCGAGCTGCTCTTGCCGCTGCCGGTCGTCCACCTTGACGACGATGCCGTCGATTTCATAAGGCAGGCTCTCCCGCATGGCCGCGATTTCGCCGTGGAATGCGATGACTTCTTCAATGGACCGGCACTGCCGCCGGTGCGTGGGGACCGGCAAGCCCCAAGACGACAAGGCCTCGAGTTCCGCCCAATGACCCGTCGGCGGATCACCGGATACCGCCATGATGTCGTAACACGTGAGGACCAGCGGCCGGCCGGCCGTGACCCGAGAATCCAGTTGCCGAAGCGCTCCGGAGGCGGCGTTGCGCGGATTGGCAAATGGTTCCTCGCCTCGCTCGCTGATCCGGCGGTTGAGGTGCTGGAACTCGTCCAGTTTCATATAGACCTCTGCCCGCACGACGAGGTGATCGGGGACCGCAGCTCGCTCACGGAGTTGAAGGGGAAGCGATCGGACCGTGCGCAGGTTGGCCGTGACTTCTTCCCCCGTCACGCCGTCGCCGCGTGTCGCGCCCCGCACGAAGAGCCCCTTGTCATAAACGAGTTCCACGGAGAGGCCGTCGAACTTCGGTTCGACCGTGTAGAGCAGAGCGGGCAGTTTGAGGTCGCGCTTCACGCGCATATCGAAGGCGAGGACATCCGCCTTGTCCACGATCGAGTCGAGGCTAAGCATCGGTTTCTCATGAAGGACTTTGCCCAAGGCCGTCAGAGGCGTGGCGCCGACTCGTTGGCTCGGCGAATCTTTGGTGATCAGGTCGGGATGAGCCGTCTCAAGTTCGATCAGCTCTTTGAACAGCCGGTCATACTCCGAATCCGAGATCTCGGGCCGGTCTTTGACGTAATAGAGATGGTCGTGGCGGCGAATGGATTCCCGCAGCTCATCCAGACGCCGGGACGCCTCCGCACGGGACAGGGTCATGGCTGTGATATACCTCGATCCGAACAGCGTGGCGCGTGAGACTGCGACGGCCTAACAGGATGTTGAGTAAGTCCGCCAGTTTCGTTCTCGCGTCGTTCAGAAGACACTGGGCGCTCACAAGACACCGCCACCTCACCACTCGGTGGCGTCCACAAGCATGCCGCGCCTTATTCGGCGCGGCGTGGACCTCGCGCCCGTGCGCAAACATGAGACGACTTATTCGTCGTCTCGCGCACCTCAACGGATGAATCTGGCGGCATAGCTTCGAATGTCATGTCCGTTCAACACATGAAACCGGCGGAGTCGTTCAATGGTTTGTCCGGAGAAGCGCGATAACGGAATCGTGACGAGGCGCCGTTCATAGCGTCGGGCGATTTGCCGCCAGCGAATGCGGGGGGGAATGGGGGATACCAGCGCCACGTGGGTTTCAAGGGAATGGACGGCCGCCGCCGCGATGAGCCGCTCTTCCAAGGTTCCGGCAAAGGCCAAGGCCGGATCCTGCCAAATGTCGGGGATAGATCGCGGCGGGAACAGAAACAGCGCGCCGCCGTAGTGGGACTGCCCGATGCCCGGACCGATCATGTGTTCCAGAAAGGGGGTCGCATAGAAACACAGCGTGGATTCTTCCGGATGTTCGGCATACCAGGTCGCCTGCCAGGTATATCGATCGGGGTCGGCCGGGGTATCGAAGAGAAAAATCACCGTATCGACGTTCCCGCGCGCGGGGGGAATTTCTCGGACGTAGATATCCAGACGGGCGGGCTGTCCCGGCCGATGCCGGCGGTACCAATGGCGCAAGCTCTCACGGATATCGATGCCGTCCTTGATCGACGTGGTGAACTTTTCTACCTTGGCGAGATCCGCGCCGATCAGCGCCCTGGCTTGATTGCGCACATGCGTATTGAAGCTTTCAATCTTTGAATCTTCAGGCGGCCAGGAACATTGCCGGTACGGGTTCCATAGATACGACCAACGCCGCCGCCGCGCGCGGGAAGGACGCGGACGCAGGGAGAGGGATCGCCACTGTAACGCCGGCCCTTGCAGTCGGTTCTTGGCGGTCACGACGGTGCCCTCCGGCAGTTCGAACTTGCCCAGTCCCGCGGACAGAGTCGGATGATAGTTTCCGGCCTCCGCTTCCGGATACCGGTACTCTTTGGCGGTCTCGAACAAATGGATCGCAAACTGGTCGCCCGCCATTTGTTTGGCGCCCAAGACGAGCGTATAGAGGTCCGGAGTCAGGCGACGGTCGAGCAGGGCATGGTTCCTAACATATTGCAGATACAGCTGGAGCAATTGAGGTGTGACCCAATTGGGGATGGACCGGCTGTCCTCGTCGCATGAGCGCCGCCACCGCGCGCGCGTTTCCAACAGCAACTCTTTGATGCCGTCGATCGTCAGCAGGCGATCGGAACGAAGTTCCGCGCGGCGGCGTTCATACAACCCCGTGACAAAGGGCAATTCTCCCAAGACAAAGTACAGCGTATTCGGGTCGACCCCGTATGGTTCCGGCTGCGCCGCCGGCGCCTCCGGTTCACGGTACGCCCGCCGCTCATGATAGGCCGACCGCAGCCACGGCCAGTCGGCCACGTGACACAGGCACACGACAGAACGATATTCCAACTCAAGCTGATGGAGTTGAAAGGCCATCCACGAGATCCGGTCATACTGTTGCGAAGCTTCGGGAGGGACGGGCAGACTCGGGGTCAGGGCGGCGGCGAAGGCGGCCAGAGAAACTTGTTTGAGCGCAAACGGGTCCGGTGTGTTGAACGGGCTCTCTTCAAACATCTCGACATCGCGATCAATATAGGCACGCGGAATCTGTTCGCCCATGGCGACGCGGATTCCCATGATGACGGCCTGACAAGGATCCACCGGCACATAGTTTACAGTCTGCTCCTCCCCCTGGTCCGGCTCTCGACAGCAGACGACGGTGATGGCGGGCAACGCCTCGATCGCCTGTTCGACCGCGATCTCGAACGAAGGGGGAAGCGGTATCGCCACGCAATCCACTGGGCGGCTGATGAGAAACTCCCTGACCTCTTGGGCCACGTCGCCGCTTCCATGAAGAATCGGCAGGACGGACAGGCATGGGGAAAGGCGAAGGACGGAGTCGGCGGTGGCGGACGGCGAAGTCATCAGCGGCCGGGATGCAGGGGATCGTCACTTTCGAAGAAAAAATCCCCGAGTCCTTGCGGCAGGGGGTGGTCTCCGAGCGATCGTTTCCTCCGTTGAGACTTGGACGGAAGATCGAGCGCCTCTTCGCCGAGCACTTTGATGAGCGCTTCCCGCCACGCCTCGTCTTTTGCCAGTGGATGGTCGGGATCCTGAGCGCGGCGCTTCAACGCGTACTGTAAGATATGGATGCCGTCCCGTACGGAATATTCGAGATTCAACTGGTGGGCTTCCTGCAGAAAGTCCACCGTAAGCGTGAGCAGGTCCGCCGGCGCAAACGGCAAATGATAACGAAGGATTGCCAGCTCATCGGTGCGCTTGGGAAAGCCGACGCCTAAGGTCGGTTGAAGGCGGGACAGAATATAGTCCGGCACCTCATAGGTCGAGGCGTCCTCGTTCATGGTCACGCAGCAGCGAAAATCCGGATGCGCTTTGATCAAGACTCCGGCGACGACGGATTCGACGCAGCGCCGATGGTCGAGAAGAGAGGCCAGCGACGCCCAGCTTTTCTCGTTCATCCGATTGCCTTCATCGAGGACACACACGGCGCCGGTGAGAATCGCGGTCACCAGCGGAGAGGCGTGGTAGGATATTGTGCCGGCTTCGGCCAGAACGGGCGTAATCAGCAGGTCTTCCGGGCGGGTGTCCGCCGTGCACTGGTAGATATAAAGATCCTGCTTCCGCTCGCTCGCGCCGGTCATAGCCAAGGTTGTCTTACCGATCCCCGGTTGGCCGGTAATGCGAGGCGAGAGCGGCAAGTCCTTCTCGTCGATCACGAGCCAGCACGCGAGTAACTGTTTGAGAATCTCACGATCGCCGATCCATTCCTGCGCGGTGGTCATCGGCCTGGCCAGATTGAGCGTCACGCCGTCTACAACAAGCTGGTTGGGTGCGGCGGTTTTCGTGGACTTGGTCATGGTTTCCGGCCGATAGGGTTCAGTAGAATGATGGATAGGGACAACGTTCGGACCGTAGAAGTCTGTCCGAGTAATCCTTCGTTGCGAGGCGAAGGAGCTGCTGGTAGATGCGAGGCCGCAGGCTTGAAGAAACCGGAGGTGTATTCGCTGGAATACATCGAGGATTTTTTCGGGCCGAGAACGACGCAGATGCCTGCAGATCGTTTGCCGGAGTAGAATGGCATTACTCGGATAGACTTCTAACATAGGGGTAGGGAAGCGGTCAAACCTGGCCGGGGCTTTCGCTTTGACATTCGCGCCGTCGGCCACTATTCTACCTATCCTCACCATCCGGAATGCAGTGCGCGGCGGCGGCCGGACTCCTGATTTGAGGCACGGCGGCGATGATGTATTTCCAAGGAGGTGCGTGGACAATGAAGCAGGGCGTACAGCACAGGATCTTCAGGACGGCGGCACGAGTGTCCATGCTCGTCATGGGTGCCTTGGTGGCGACCGGATGTGTCATGTCCGAGAAATATGAGGCGGAGAAAGCTCGGAGTCTCAATTTCCAACGATTGTTGGCGCAAGAGGAAAAGCGGACGGCCGAATTGGACAGTGAAGTGAAGCGGGCGAAGCGGGAGTTGTCCGAAATGGAGGCGCGGAACCGCGAATTGGGCGCCCAGGTCGAAGCGGTCAGACAGCAGGCGGCGCAGATTCAGGAAGAAGCGGAGGCGATGAAGGAAGCGGCGCTGCTGGAACGCAAAGCACGCGAAGATATGAAGCGGATGACGACGCCGGCCAAGCCCAAGAAGCGGGAGCGGCCGGAGCCGCTGGATATGCCGAAATCAGAGCCGGATTCCTTCGACGATCGGCCGGGGTCGATGGCGGCTGAAAAAGGCTTCGGAGTCCCCGATATGCCGAACGACATGCCGACCACTCTGTCTGCGGAGAGCCTTCATACCGTCCAGCCCGGCGAGACGCTGTTCCGCATCGGTCGTAAATATCACGTCTCCGTGGACAAGCTCCGAAAATGGAATAACCTGCAGGACGATACCATCGAAGTGGGTCAAAAGCTCATCATTGCCCAACCCTAACGCCAGAGTCCCATGAATCCACATTCGTACTCCTTGACGCCGGAGGACTTCAAATCTCTGGCCAAGAGAGGGAACCTCATTCCGCTCTACCGGGAGATTTTGGCCGACTATGAGACGCCCGTGTCGGCCTTCGCCAAGATCGACCATGGGCCGTCCGCCTATCTGTTGGAAAGCGTAGAAGGCGGAGAAAATTGGGCCAGGTATTCGTTTCTGGGAAGCGGGTCCCCGGCCGTCGTCTATGAACAGCAGAGAGATTTGGTGCTTTCCCGTGGAACGACGAACCGCCGGCTTCCTGCTCAAGGAAATCCGCTCGAGCGGTTGCGTGAGTTGATGCAGGAGTACCGGCCGGTCGCCGTACCGGGCCTTCCGCGATTCGTCGGCGGGGCGGTCGGCTATTTTGGGTACGACACGGTGCGGACTTTTGAGGATTTGCCGGCGCTCCGCAAGGACAGCCTGGGGCTTCCGGATTGGGCGTTTCTGCTGACCGATACGCTGCTGATTTTCGACAACGTCTCTCAAAAGATCAAAGTAGTGGCCAACGCGCAGGTGATTTCGACGAAGGATCGAGAGATTCGGAAAGCCTACAGCGACGCCGCCGATCGCATCGAGAAGATGATCGCGAGACTCAAGCGCCCGCTCCGCCGCGCCGGACTCAAGCGCCGCCGCAAGCCGATCACCTTTACGCCCAACATGAATCGGGCGGATTTCGAGAAGATGGTGATGCGCACCAAGGAATACATCAGGGCGGGCGACATCGTGCAAGGGGTATTGTCGCAACGGTGGCAGACGCAGATCCACACCAGTCCGTTCCAACTCTATCGGGCGTTGCGGGTGATCAATCCCTCACCCTACATGTATTACTTGCGGGTGGCCGGTGTGGAATTGGTCGGCTCCAGTCCCGAGACATTGGTCCGGTGCGAGGACGGCAAGATCTGCGTGCGTCCCATTGCCGGCACGAGACGTCGCGGCCAGACTCCGGATGAAGACCAACAACTGGCACGCCGGCTTCTCGCCGATGAGAAAGAGCGGGCCGAACACGTCATGCTGGTAGACCTCGGCCGTAACGATGTCGGACGGGTCGCACGCAAGGGGTCCGTCCAGGTCGAATCCTTGATGCAGGTCGAGCGCTATTCCCACGTGATGCATATCACATCCCAAGTGGCGGGTGAGCTGGATCAAGACAAGACCGTGTATGATGTCCTGCGCGCCTGTTTTCCCGCCGGCACGGTGTCCGGGGCGCCGAAGATTCGAGCCATGGAGATCATCGAGGAACTGGAGCCGACCAGGCGGGGACCCTATGCGGGAGCCGTCGGGTATTTCAGTTTTTCCGGAAACATGGACATGTGTATCAACATTCGTACCGTCGTGATCAAAGGACGCCAGGCTTACATTCAGGCCGGAGCCGGCATCGTGGCCGACTCGAATCCCGAGTACGAATATGAGGAGACGTGCAACAAGGCCCGGGCGATGATGAAGGCCATCGAACTGGCCGAGCGCGGGCTGGAATAAAGAGCATATGGCATATCGCGTATAGCTTATAGCACGAGAAGGACGGATCTCAGGAGACGGTCGACACAAGACTGTCCGCCTCTTTTTTGTTCCATAAGCCATAGGCTATAAGCCATAAGCTCTACGGTATTCACGATGTTGTTGATGATCGATAATTACGATTCGTTTACCTACAACCTGGTCCAGTACCTGGGTGAGCTGGGCGAAGATGTGCGGGTCTATCGCAACGATAAGATTACCGTCGAGGAGATCGAAAGCCTCAAGCCGAGCCGGATCGTCATTTCCCCCGGCCCCTGCACGCCGAAGGAAGCGGGCGTTTCGGTCGAGACCATTCGTCACTTTGGAGGGCGCCTGCCGGTGCTCGGCGTCTGCCTGGGACACCAGTCACTGGCCGTCGCATTCGGCGGCGAAGTCATCCGAGCGCCACGGCTGATGCACGGCAAGACCTCGATGATCCGGCACGACGGGCGGACGATCTTTGCGAATCTGCCCAATCCATTTGAGGCGACGCGCTACCATTCTCTGATCGTGAAGCGGGAGAACCTTCCCGACTGCTTCGAGATCTCGGCGGAGACGGCGGAAGGGGAAATTATGGGCATGAGGCACAAAACCTTGGGCATCGAAGGTGTCCAGTTTCATCCCGAATCCATTCTCACCACCGCCGGAAAAGATTTATTGCGGAATTTTCTGAAACTGTAGCGAACGGCAGATGGCGAAAACAGAAGAGCTTATGGCTAATGGCGTATGGCACAAGCAATTCCGCGGCTCTTGTTCCACGATTGTTGCTATCAGCTATCAGCCATCGGCTCTGAAGAAGTCACCATACGCTATCAGCCATAAGCCATAAGCTCTCCTCTTATGATGATCAAACTCGCCATCGCAAAACTCGCCGAGCGGGTCAGCCTCACTGAAAAGGAAGCGGAAGAAGCCATGTCGGAGATCATGGAGGGGGCGGTGCCGCCGTCCCAGATCGCCGCCTATTTGATGGGCCTTCGCATGAAAGGCGAGACCGTCGAAGAAATCGCGGGCTCGGCGCGGGCGATGCGGGCGCGTGCGACGAAGATCCGGGTGGCCGATCCGCTGGTCGTCGATACCTGCGGAACGGGCGGTGACGGCGCTGGGACCTTTAACATTTCCACGACGACCGCCTTTGTCGTTGCCGGCGCCGGCATCACGGTTGCCAAACATGGCAATCGCTCGGTCTCCTCCAAATGTGGAAGCGCCGACGTGTTGGCCGCCTTGGGAGTGAAGATCGATCTTCCGACGGAACAGATGGTCGATTGTGTCAACGAGATCGGCATTGGATTCTTTTTTGCACCGCTCTACCACAAAGCGATGAAACATTGCGCCGGTGTCAGACAGGAACTCGGGATCAGGACTTTGCTCAATATTTTGGGACCGCTGACCAATCCCGCGGGAGCGACGACGCAAGTGCTCGGGGTGTTCGACGGGAACCTTACTGAGCTTTTGGCGAAGGTGCTGGTTCACTTGGGTTCCCAACATTGCTTCATCGTCCATGGGTTGGATGGACTGGACGAGATGACCGTGACGGACCGCACGAGAGTCTCCGAGGGGAAGGCCGGTGTGGTGTCCAGCTACTGGGTTGATCCGGCTGATTTCGCCATTTCGCGCGCGCATCCAAAGGACCTGACCGGAGGGACGCCGGAGGACAATGCCCGTCTGGTTCGGGAGGTCCTGCTGGGCAAGAAGGGACCAAGACGCGATGTGGTCTGCCTCAACGCAGCTCCGGCCTTCGTCGCCGCCCGCAAGGTGAGGACGTTGCAGGACGGGTATCACTTGGCCGGCCGCATTATCGATTCCGGCGCGGCGATGGAAAAGTTGGAAAAGTTCCTGGCGTTCACTCGAGTATGAGACATGATTCTCCAACGAATTCTGGAGCATAAGAAAGCGGAACTGCGGCACAAACAAAGCCGGGGCTACCTCGCCGAATTGAAGGCCAAAATTCGCGATGCCGGACCGCCGCTGGAATTCGCCGTGGCAATCGATGCAACCAGCAGACCGGGGAGACCGGCGCTGATCGCAGAGATCAAGAAAGCCTCTCCCAGTCTCGGGCTGCTCAGGCCGGAGTTTGAAGATCAATTCGATCCCGTAAAGATTGCGACTGCCTATCGGGAACATGGGGCGACCGCCGCCTCGGTGCTGACCGACCAGGACTTCTTCCAGGGGAAGCTGGAATACTTACGCCAGGTGAAACAGAAAGCCGGACTGCCCTGTCTCAATAAGGAATTCATGATCGACGACATCCAATTTTACGAAGCCCGGGCATATGGGGCGGATGCCGTTCTGCTCATCGTGGCCGGGTTGGAGCGGCGGCAGTTGGTCGATTTCTTTGCGCTGGCTCGGGAATTGTCGCTCGACGTGCTCGTGGAGACGCACCATGAACGGGAATTGGATACGGTTCTCGAATGGCTGCCCCATGTCCGTCTCATCGGCATCAACAATCGCGACCTCAAGACGTTCTCCACCGACCTGGGCGTGACGAGCCGGCTTGCGAAACGGGTTCCTTCGGACAAGTTGATTGTCAGCGAGAGCGGCATCCATAAGCGGGCGGACGTCGACCGATTGGTCGAAGTAGGGGTCCATGCCATGCTCGTCGGCGAATCGCTCATCCGCGCGGACGATATCGGCGCCAAGATCAGCGAATTGCTCGGGGACCCTGTTGGGAAGGAGGAGGCATGAAGCGAAGCGGAATTCCCGTGGCGGTCGCGTTCTTGCTTCTCGGAGGATGCGCCGCCCAGGAAATGGAGGGTTATACCAAGCAATATGATCAATGGCTCGGCACCACGAAAGATGCACGGATCAAGGAAATGGGAATTCCCGCCAAGTGTCATACCTTTAGCGATGGAGGAGAGGTGTGCGAGTGGTCGGTTCAGACGCAGGACGGGCGCAATGAAACGGTGGGGTTGACATTCGACAAGCAGGGCAAGACCTGCCAATGGTCCTACCGCGGGTTCTACGGACAGAAGAAAAGCAATACAACCTGCGCATGATGGAGCGAGCAACGCCTCTATGACAGTACAAGTCAAAATCTGCGGGATCACCAATCGCGACGACGCGGCGGCTGTCGTAGACGCGGGTGCCGACGCGCTAGGCTTTGTCTTCCACCGAAAGAGTCCTCGGTATGTCGAGCCGCAAGTCGTCAAGAGCATTGTGGCAAGCCTGCCGCCTTTCATCCTGACGGTCGGAGTGTTTGTGAACGAGGAAGCCAAGGTCGTGCGCGATCTCATGGATAGCTGCGGGCTGGTGCTGGCTCAACTGCATGGAGAGGAGTCGGCCGGCTATTGTGAAACGTTGGGCCGCCCGGTCATCAAAGCGATCGGGCTCAAAGATCGAGCGTCGTTGCTGGCTCTGGCCGAGTACAAGGGCAGGGCGCAAGTGCGGGGGTTCCTGCTCGATGCCTTTGCCCCCGAAGCCCACGGCGGAACCGGCCGGACAACGGATTGGACCATTGCAGCCGAGCTTGCCAAGTCGCTGTCCGTAATCCTTGCCGGTGGGCTGACGCCGGACAATGT
This sequence comes from Nitrospiraceae bacterium, assembly GCA_035250505.1. GTDB lineage: Bacteria > Nitrospirota > Nitrospiria > Nitrospirales > Nitrospiraceae > DASSBQ01. The sequence goes on from DATFFC010000136.1 coordinate 46,393, forward strand.
GGCAACGGCGGTTGCAACCGTGAAACCCTATGCCGTAGACGTGAGCAGCGGTGTCGAAGCAAGTCCGGGAAAAAAGGATCACGCAAAGATCCGCGCGTTCGTGGAAGCGGCGAAGCGTATTCACGCGTGAGGCGGCTGATAATGGCGACACCACACACGACTTCGAAATGGACCACCATCGATATGTTGACTGCCAAGAAGACGGCTTCAGCAATCATTCCCGATAAACGAGGCCGGTTCGGCGCGTACGGTGGACGCTATGTGCCGGAGACGCTCATGCCGGCTCTGCTGGAACTGGAGCGCGAATACGAGAAGGCTCGTGGCGACCGGCGCTTCCAAGCCGAGTTCACCGCGTATCTCAAACAATATGTCGGTCGGCCGACGCCGCTGTATTTCGCAGAGCGGCTCACGAAGAAACTCGGCGGGGCCAAAATCTATCTCAAACGCGAAGACCTGGCCCATACCGGCGCGCACAAGATCAACAACGCCATCGGCCAGGCGCTTTTGGCTCGTCGCATGAAGAAGCCGCGGGTCATCGCGGAAACCGGCGCGGGACAACATGGTGTGGCGACGGCGACCGTGGCGGCGGTGTTCGGCCTCGACTGCGAAATTTATATGGGCACCGAAGATATGGAGCGACAGGCGTTGAACGTCTTTCGCATGAGGCTGCTCGGTGCCGCCGTCACCGGGGTCGATGCCGGAAGCCGGACGCTCAAGGATGCGATCAGCGAGGCCATGCGTGATTGGACCACCAATGTGCGGACCACGCATTATATTTTAGGGTCCGTGCTGGGCGCCCATCCCTATCCCATGATGATCCGTGATTTCCAATCCGTCATCGGGCGTGAAGCCAGAAAGCAAATTATGGAACAAGAGGGCCGACTGCCCGATTGTCTGGTCGCCTGTGTCGGCGGCGGGAGTAATGCCATCGGCCTCTTCCATGCCTTCATCGGCGACAAGGTTCAGATGGTCGGCGTCGAGGCGGGCGGGCTCGGCATCGCAAGCGGGAAACATGCAGCCAGATTTTCCGGTGGTAAGCCGGGTGTCCTGCAAGGCACCATGACGTATCTATTGCAAGACGATCAGGGACAGATCAATCTGACCCATTCGGTGTCCGCCGGTCTCGATTATGCCGCGGTCGGGCCGGAGCACAGTTACTATCGAGAGACGGGCCGAATCCGATATACCTCGGCCACCGACGAGGAGGCATTGGCCGCGTTCGACCTGCTGGCCCGGGAGGAGGGCATCGTGCCGGCGCTGGAAAGCGCCCATGCGATTGCGGAAGTCGTCAAGCTTGCGCCTGCGATGAAGAAAACCCACGTGCTCTTGGCGAATCTATCCGGCCGGGGCGATAAAGACGTCCAGCAGGTGGCGAAACTACGGGGAGCCACCTTGTCATGAGCCGATTGGAAACGACGTTCGGCCGGCTCAAGGCCGAAGGCGGCAAGGCGCTGATTACCTATATCATGGCCGGTGATCCCTCTCTCCAGGAGACCGAGCAGTTGGTGGTCGAGCTGGAGCGGGCGGGGGCCGATGTCATTGAACTGGGGGTACCGTTTTCGGATCCGATTGCCGATGGCCCGGTGATTCAGCAGGCGGCCGATCGGGCCTTGAAGAGCGGCACGTCGCTCAAACGCATTCTTTCGAGCGTCGCCCACATGCGCACCGTCACGCAGGTCCCCATCGTCCTCATGGCCTACTACAATACGATTCACGCCTTCGGCATCGGAGAATTTTGCCGGGAGGCGGTGAAGTCCGGCGTCGACGGCCTCATCGTGCCGGATATGCCGCCCGATGAGGCCGGGCCGTTGCAGGGGCCGGCTCGCGAGGCAGGGCTCAGCCTGATTTTCTTGCTTGCTCCCACGAGCACTCCCGCCAGGCGCAATTTTGTTGTCAAACAATCCGAAGGCTTTCTCTATTATGTGTCGCTCACCGGCATCACGGGAGCGCAGTTGCGGGATGTTGCTGATGTGGGAAACAATGTCGAGAAAATCCGAAAACAGTCGCGCGTGCCGATCGCCGTGGGGTTTGGCGTCGCCACACCGGAGGACGCGGCCCGCGTTGCCGCTGTGGCGGACGGGGTCATCGTCGGCAGCGCGCTCGTGCGCCGGATTCACGAATCGGCGCAGGATCCCCGCATGATCACGAAGGTCGGCGCCTTTGCCCGTTCCTTGAAAGCCGCCATGCGGTCGACATAGTCCGTGTCCTTGATTTCCGCTCGTTTCACCGGCCTGGTTTTCTTCCTGTCTCTCACGTTGGGGATCGATCACATCCTCCCTGTGCCGTTGCAGGTTCAGGAACCGACCTGGACCGAGGCGCAGGCACAAGGTCCCCCCATGGGGACGATGTTGCTGCAGAAGAGTTTGCTGAACGGGCGGTATTTCGCCACGCCTGACGGACGGATTCGATATCTCAACGGCGGGTATGAAGGATCAGAATTCCAAGATTACGTCTTCGGCGGCAGCACGACATCCGACTTTCAGACCGCCCTCGATATGCTGTCCATACACGGCGGGAATCTTCTTCGCCTGTGGACGAGCGAGAGCGGCAGGGGAAGCCAGGCGGTAAAGGGCGCCATGCAGATGCCATGGGTGCGATCTGCCGTTTGTTGCGCCGCCGACGGTGATAATAAGTTCGACCTCTCACGCTTCGATGTGGGAAATCTCACGAGTCCAGAAATCAATTCGGTCCATTACTTCGAGCGGATGCGGGCACGGGTCATCGCGGCACGAGCGGAGGGCGTCTATGTGTCGATTATGCTCTGGCACAGTTTCGGTTGGGAAAACGGGGGACGCATACCAAGCAACCGCTCATGGGCGGCGCACCCCTTCAACAGCAGGAACAACATCAACGGCGTGAACGGCGACCCGGACGGCGACGGGCAGGGACTCGAGCTGGGAAGCCTCGGACAAGCCTTCACTCCTTATCAAGAAGCCTATGTCCGGCAGCTCATCGATGCGGTGGGGGACCTCGATAATGTACTGTATGAAATCTGTAACGAATGTTACGACGATCCGGAGACCAATGCCTGGCAACAGTACTTCATGGAATTCATCCGGACATATGAAGGGGCGCAAGGTTACCGCAACCCGGTCGGCCTGACCTCTCTGCAAAACTTCAACAACCACGTACTGGCAAACAGCTCGGCCGATTTCATCTCGCCGGGCGGTCCGACTTACGAGCAAAAGCCGCCGGTGGCGATGCACGATCAGGTCAGCATTCTAGACATGGACCATGTCGCGCCGTGCACCGGCTCCAACGATCCGCAATGGCCGTGGAAAGCTTTTGCCCGAGGACACAACCTCTGGTACATCTACTGCCAGGGTTATGGCAAGCCGAACGGCAGTGAAGCAGCGATCCTAGATCGGATGGGGCAGACTCGGACGTATGCGGGCAGGATGAGTCTGGCCGACAGTGTTCCGGAAACAAATCCTTCGGTCTGTTCGACTCGCTATTGCTTGATGGGGCCGGACAGTATCCTCGGCGTTCTGCCGGACGGCGGATCCATCACACTGGAGCTTCGGGCGGGAACCTGGTCGGTGGAATGGTTCGATCCAGCGAGCGGGAACACAACCGTCGGCTCGCCCGTGCGGGAGGGCAGCAGAGAACTGGCGGCTCCATTTCTCGGTGAGGCAGTCGTATTTCTGGTGCGAAACGGCGCGCCGCCGTCCGGTCCGTGGCAAGCGCCGGCGTACGCGGTGGCGGGGAAACGCTAGCGTTTTCCGGGCGGCATGAACTTGATCATGTCCGAAGCGAGCTTGGTGGCCAGTTCCCGCATGTCAGGCCGCATGAACAGATAGCTTTCCTGCAATTGATGGCGGGCTTTCCAGACAATGGCGCCGTTGAGGGCGTCGATGAGACGCATGCTCAATCCCACCCGGGCGATGTTGTCGCCTTCCTCGCGGGTGTACTCCCACGCGTTGACTTTCACCAC
>DATFFC010000137.1:0-12243 GCA_035250505.1 Nitrospiraceae bacterium
TAGATAGAGTATCTGTCAAGTTAACCTGGGTGACTGGGAACTGAAAATGGGCGATCGCAGGCGGTTTCGTCGGGCTCTGCACCGAGGGTGAAAAGATTATCCTTCCAGGGGAGTCCAATTCGATCACGGCTTTAAACACGTCCAGTTGTCCGGGCACCGGGCGCATTCTGACCGTTGAGATTGTGCCTTCTGCCGATTGATAGGTCAGCAGGACATCCCTCTTCACCATGGCGTTTCTGGTGGGCGCGTTGACTTCCAAAAAAACATGGTTCTCGCCCACACGGGGAGGCGAAGGTTCGCACCACAACTTGAGTGTCAACGCGTTGACCATCTGTACCTGTCTTGTCGGAACCGTCAGCGAGTCGACGGGTGCACACGCCACAAGCTCGTACGCGACGAGCAGGACGACATACCAGCGAAGCGGATGGCACCATGATAAGCATCTACTCAGCGATGGGTGAGAGAACCTCTGATGGCTCCGATCTTCTGTGGAACAACCTATGGCGAAGTCGCTGTTCATTGAGAGGGCTTACTGGGTGCTTTTGATTTCTTTCCGACAAAGCCGGCAAGAACCTCATCAATCAGGTCGATACGAATCAGCCCGGCACGCGAGCCGGAGTTCAATGACCGGTTTTTTGTCCGCTGCGTTGCGTCCCGTCGGCCTTGTCCGTGTCGCCGGATCCTTCTTTCGGCATCGCTTCTTGGATCAGATCATTAAGGAATTCATTGACCGGCGTGTACTTGGACGCCCTCCTTCTGTTCAGGAAATCCGCCATGATGCTACCCAACGTTGCGCGGGCGATGTCTTCCAAATACACCGGGTCTTGCGACACGGCTTCGTTTTGCATGGATGTCTCAGCAGCGGAGCCCCAAACCAATTCGCCGGTCTTCGTATCCCACAGCTGCAACACCACCCGCATATCGCTTGAACGAGTCTGTGCTACCCGGATGTCAAACGCGGGGATTTTCCATCTGTCGGTCATGGTTTGCGTAAAGGCGGCCAAGCGAATTTGGAACGCATACCGCGCGCCGATCCTGGTGCCGATCTTATTCAGCGAACCACGATCGAAGAGGTTGCTCTGTTCGTAATCCTCTTTCATGCGCATATATTCCGCTGCCAGCCCTTCCCGATTGAGTCGAGCCACCATCTCTTGCGGGGAGATGACCTTCCACTGTGGCGTGACCTTATGCAGAATCTCATGGAGAAAGTATGGCAATGTCACCTCATTTCCACGCAAGCCTGGAACGGTCACGGCCGTGAATATCACGACTGGTTCCTCCTGAAGGAATGCAGGCTCAAACGATGGGGAGAAGGATGTCGAAGCGGTTCGTACCTGCCAGCCGTAGATCGAACTGGCGCACCCGCTGGAGACCATAAGGATGCTTACCAAGCCGATCCATCGGGAGAGCCATGTCATTGACGTGAAGCCGGTTCTGTGGCCTGCCCGGTCATTTGACAAGCGGCACGACCTCGGCAAGATCCGCTTGAATGGCCGCATCTATCTTGTGTTCGATCTGAAATAATCGCACGAGCTTTCTGCCCGGAAGAATCTGTCGAAATCGTCCGATGTATTGATAGTGAACCTGAATCGCCTTCTCTTTCAATTGCAGGAACTGGCTCAGAAGTTGTTCCGTTTGTTGATCGGAGAGATGGTCCGAACTACCCGCATAGGTCCGAATCAGCCGAGCGAGGCCGTCATTGGTCCGAGCCATATCGGCACGATATTCTTCGTATAAGGGCCAGAAGGCGGCCTCTTCCCGAGGGTCCAGTTCAAGAAAAGTCCTCACCGCATCGACACGTTTGGCTTGTATCATGGCCCGTTTGTCATCTACCAGGTCCGCCGCTGCATTGAAGGCGGCCATGTGAACGTGCAACACCGACAACACGCACAGGATCATCGCCGCGGTTCCAGACGCTCTTGTCATCTGCATTTCGTGCCGAGCCTCCGAGTCAGTCTACAAGGGGGACTTTGGTTGCCAGTTCATACCGCACGACGGCATCCATCTTGTTCTCGAGTTGGAATAGGCGGGCTACCTGCTTGAACGGCAGGATTTTGCGGAACCGTCTCAAATACGCGTACTGAACTTCCAACTTCTCCTGCTCGAACGTGAGATATTGATCCAACAAATCATCGGCTTCACGATCGCTGATCACGCCGTGGCGCTCAATCAGTTTTTCCAATATGGTGACCATACGGTCGTCCGCAGTTGCTACGGCAGAGCGATAGTCCCGATAGACCGGCCAGAAGACGCGGCTTTCAGACTCGTTGAGATTCATGAACTTGCCGACGATCGTCTGTCTGTCTTTCTGAATATCCGCTCGCGTCAAGGCGATGTCCGACCAGTCGGCAGCCATCAGTGTATGGGCAGCCATAAGCATCAGTAAGACCCAGCCCGCCGGACCAGCAATCCTTGTCGCTGTCATGATCTCTGTCCCCGCGTGCTATTGTTCCGCAGGCGCCTGAGCAAATCCCGGATCGACTTCGCCTTTTCGTCGAACGGTAACTTAAAAGTGCCGGGACTTTCCACAAAGGCGGTTCCTTTGATGCGATAGCGGACCTTGCCGCCGCGTAACCCTCACGAAGTGACGGCCCTTCAGCGAATCAAGTTCTTGTAGATCCTGCCGTCCTTCATGATGACGACGAAGTTCTTGGCCGGGTCAGCGATCAGCTCAATGTTCTCGATGGGGTTGCCCTCGACCAGCAGCAGGGCGGCCAGCGCCCCTTCTTCCACGACACCCCGCTTGCCGGGATAGGGGTTGCGCTTTCCGGACATGGACAGGAGTTCGGCGTTAGTTCCGGTCGCCATGACGAGAATCTCGGCGGGGCTGTACCAGCGTCGCAACTTGACCAACAGTTCCCCCTGGCGACGCGCCAGCTCCGAGGAAAATAAGACGTCGGTGCCCCACGCCGTTTTGAGTTTGTGCTTCCGCGGCATCCTGTACGCGATGTCCATGCCGGCGAACACCTGGACCGCCTTCGCCCGCTGTTGTGAGCCGGGCGGAAATACGTCGGCCAGTTCGTCGGGGAACGGCTGTATGCTCAACCAGACGCCTCGCTCGGCAATCAACTTAGCGCTCGCTTCGTCCATCAGATGGGCGTGCTCGATGCACTTCACTCCGGCGCTGATCGCCCGTTTGATTGAGGCGGGCGTGTAGGCATGCACGGTGACGTAGGTGCCCCAGTTCTCGGCGGCTTCAACGGCGGCACGCAGTTCGGGCTCAGTGAAGGTGGTCGCGTCGAGAGGGCTATGGGGAGACGCAACCCCACCACCACCTGTCAACTTGATCTGCGTGGCGCCCAGCGTGAGTTGCTCGCGCACACGGAGGCGTACCTCATCCGGACTGTCCGCCAGCACGCTGCCGCCGATCTGTTCCATGCGCACGCTGCCAGGTGGGCGCGGCACTTCAAACGCCTGCCGGAAGTCGCCATGACCACCGGTGACCGTGATCATGGCGCCAGACGGATAGATGCGGAGGCCGGGGACGAGGCCTTCGTCAATAGCGCGCTTGAGCCCGAGTGTCGGCCCGCCCACATCGCGAATGGCTGTGAACCCGCGCAGCAGCGTGTCCGTCGCCTCCGCACCGGCCACCAGGTTGGCGTAGCCGACATCCCACGTCAACGCCTCTGCGGGCGTCGGCCGCACAAGCATCGCATGCCAGTGGGCGTCGATCAGCCCCGGCATGAGCGTTCGCCCGCCAGCGTCGATGACGGTCGCCTCCTTCGGAGCGACAATGTCGCCGCCGATCTTCTCGATCATATTGCCGACGACGAGAACAAACGTGCTCGCGGTGAGCTTGTCCGACTTGCCGTCGCACACCTTCACGTTTTCGAACAGGGTTGAGTTCGGCTGTTTCGCATCGGCCTTTGCCGTCTGAGCGGTCGGACGGTCCTCGTGGAACAGCAGTTCGTCCTTGAGGAGTTGGGCGGTCTCGGCGGTTGTGCGGTCCTTGGCGAACGGGCTGTTGGTCAGCAACTCGTGGTGCTCTTGCTGAGCCATGGCCAAGGTGAGAGCCCGGGTCGGCATCGCTCCCACGAGCCCGACGAGAGCGAGAATCGCGACGGTTATGGTCTTTCGCGTTCGCATGGCATCGTTCTCCGAATCGCCAGCGGAAGGCGGGCCCGAGGGCGAAGCCGCCGCGGTCGTAGATCTCGAGATCCTCACGCAGGACCGCGAGATTCCTTCAATGCGGGAGGATCAAGTCATTGCCATCGAACGGTCCAACTTGGGCAGCAGGTCCAGCTCCCGCGCAAGTCGCAGGGCCGAATGGCCAATGGCTTGAGTAAACGTCGGGTAAGCCAGTTGCAACTCGGCGATCTGCAGCACGTTCATCCTCGCCGCCATGCAGACCGCCGCGACCTGGATGATCTCCGCAGAGTATGCGCCAAGAACATGGGCGCCGACCACCATCCCGCTGCCGCGTTCGGCGATCAACTTACAGAATCCGTCCGTGCGCTGATCGACCACCGCGCGCGTGAGCAGCGTGTAATCGTGCCGCGCAACCACGCAGTCATGCGCTACGCGAGCGGCCGCTTCGGTCATACCGACGCTCGCATACTCGGGATCGGTAAAGCTTCCCGACGGTGTGATAGAACTTTCGTAGCGCTGGTCTCGTCCGAGCACCGCGTTCTCCGCCGCCAGCCGTCCTTGCTGCACCGCGGTCTGCACCAACTTCCTGATTCCATTGACGTCGCCGACGGCGAAGATGTGGGGTTGGCTGGTTCGGAGACATTCGTCGACCTTAATATAGCCACGCTCGGCTTCAATACCCACGGCGGCGAGGGACAGCTCCTCCACGTTGCCCGGCCAACCGATGGCGAGAAAGACCGCATCCCCTTCCACCTGTTCATCCTGCTGTCCACGCGACACGTGCACGCGGATGCCGGTGGGGGTGCGTTCGAGACGCTGCGTCAGCGCGCCGGTGCGCACATCGATGCCGCGCCCGGTGAAAGCGTGACCAAGCGCCTCGCCGAGATCCTGGTCCTCTTGGGCGATGAGCCGCGGGGCCGTCTCGAGCAAGGTCACACGCGCGCCGAAGTCTCCGAAGATCGATGCGAGCTGGCAGCCGGTGGAAGCGCCGCCGATCACGACAATCCGCTCAGGGAGGGTCTCGAGATGCAGCACGTCCCGAAAGGACAACGCCACCTCTGCGCCGGGAATCGATAGGCGCCGATCATGCCCTCCCACGGCGAGGATGATGCGATCCGCCGTCACTGTTCTCCCGCCGGCAACTGCGAGCGTCTGCGCATCGACGAAGTGGACGGGACCGATACCTTCCTCGACCTCGATGCCCTCGGCGCGGAGGTGGTCGGACGTGTGTTGGAGCTCGTAGATAAAGCTGACGGCCCTCTCGGCGCGCGCGAGCGCCGCGCGAATGTCCACGCGAGGCCTGTTGCCGATCAATCCGAAGTCGGCCCAGTCGCGGGCTTCACGGGCCATGCGTGCTGCCCTTGCCAACGTGCGCACCGGCACCGGGCCTTCGTTGTAGCACACCCCGCCCAGCCGACTCCGTTCGAGCAGCATGACCTGCGCACCCAAGCGACGCGCATGCACCGCAGCCGCGATTCCGGCCGGTCCTCCTCCGACGACGACGACTCTCATGACGTGTCCTTTCTACTCGCTGCCCGGCGCGGTTGAGAAGAGCTCGCGCGCGCGCCGTCTTCCGCCCCTCGAATTAATCGTCGTCGCAACGCCTTCCGAGAATCGACGCCTGCCGCCAGGGAGAACACGGCGGCATGATCTGCGAACGCTTCCGGGTGGCACGGGATCAGTTCGTCATAACGTGAAGCGGTCCTTGCACACCAGGCATGCGCCTCATCCGGGAGGCCGGGCCCTCTCAAGAATCCGTGCAAGGTGCGACGCATAGTCAGGATCGTCGGAAGAATTCGTTAGAGGCGTAATCTGGCGATCGCCTCCTCGACGTTCCCCAGCGCAGCATCAATGGGGCGAGATGAACTCTCCGCCGCCGCATAGGGCCGGCAACTGCACATGAGTCAACAGCCGAGGTCACCTTGTATCACAAGGGTGGGCGAGCAAGACCTGTTAAAATTAACAGGGTGTGTTTTTGTCATGCGGGCTCGGGGCCATTCCGAGTGACTCTACAGAACATTAGTGACGGTCTTGAGCGACGATCCTGAACTTCCAGCAGATGTGCGATCCATAGACTTCCTTCAGCCTCTTTAGCGTCCCTTTTCCGACGGCTCTTTAAAGAGGCTCCCGGGGAGGAGCGGGGTCGAGAACACCCAACGCACGCCCGCTTGTACCGTCCAGTCCAACCCCAAGAACGTATCCCTTCCCACCACCCCCACGCCAGGTCCGGCAAACACGTTCCAATGCTTTCCAAACTTATGGCCGACCTGGGCCATCAGGTTCATCGTGGTCTTTTGCTTATTGTTCCAATCCATGTTCCATGTCATCGTCGCCGTGGTCCACCATCGCTCGGACCAGATGGTGTTGACGGCCGACTGGACTTGAATGAAATTGAAGTCCGTCCGGCTGGGATCACCCCCGACGGAGTTGAAGTTCTGGAACAATGTAATGAACAACGAGCGTAGCCGTGGCAACGGGACCGCTACGGCCGCTCCCGGGCCGAAGGTATATTTCCCCGTGCCCAGTTTGGTTTCCTGCTTACCGAGAGACGGTTGCGTGGTCGACGCCGTCGGAAACGAGGCGTCAGCGCCGATGAATAGCGCTACGTTCTGGCTGGCATAGAGCCGGCCGCCGGTGCGGACCGTCATGTCGCCGACGCCATTCGTCGTAACTCCTTCGGGCCCGTTGCGATCGGCCCATATATAGGGCATGGTGACTTGAAACAGGAAGTTGGATGTGACCGGCAGGCTCACGACGGCCGTCGCCGCGTCGACGCGCAGATTGTTGGTGAACGTAGTGTATCCGTAGCTGAGTTGATAGAAGCCGATGATGGCGGTGGGGTCCGTGCCAAAGGCCGCGGCGGCCGCCGAGATGCGCTCTCGCTCCGCGGCCAGCCGCTCACGTTCCTCAGCCGTGGCAGGCAGCAGTAGCGAAGGCAGCTGGTAGGCCCCGATGATGGCGGTGGGCTCTGTACCGAAGGCCGCGGCGGCCGCCGAAATACGACGCCCTCGCTCCGTCGCCAGCCGCTCACGCTCTTCAGGCACAGCACTCAGCAATTGCGACTCCAGCCGGCCAAGTGAACGCCCCGCCTCCTCCGGCGGCTCTTTCAGCCGTTCGGCGACCGGCTTGTCAGTAAGTCCACCAGATTTGGCGATTGCGATTGAGCTTGTTCCGGAACCGACGATCCAAAAGATGCCGAATGCGATCAGGAACATCATGGTGGCTCGCCGAAGCCAGCCGGCTTATTCCTGTGGAAACTCTGAATGATGGGTACTGTCAGAATTGACAGGCGAACTAAATCGCAGGTCGCACCGTCACTCCCGTCCTTCTCTGGTCTGACGTTCCTACTTGGTGGATTTGCCACTGTCGGGCTCCTTTACAGTAACGCTCTTGACGGCGAGATCCACGTCATCCTAAGCGTCGTTGTTCATCGTCGGAAGGTCTTGCGCCGGCGGACGCAATATTCCGAACCGGGTCACGCGTCACTTGCCTGCTCCAATGTCCCGCATCAGCCGTTGAAAGTCCGGATCGTTCTGGATCAGCCGACCGGCGGTCAGGAGCAGGCGGTCAACCTGCGCATCGGTGAGGTACATGGTCGTGGGAATTCTCATCAGCGACTCTCGCTCCTCGGGATCGGCGACCTGAGCAAGACTGGCATTGATAAAATACATGTCGACATCTGCGGCGAAGGGGCTGTCGCCGGCTCTCGGCTTCGTACCCAGTTCCTGTCGCGACCGCTCCACCAAAGCACGTATTTGCCCGACCGTTTCGTATGAGTAGCGATTAATCGGCACATCGATCAGCGAGCCCATAGCGGTGAAGACAGAGGGAACCCGATCGCCCGCCAAGGCCATCACATCCGGGCTGGTCTCCGCGTCTACTGCAAGGATCACAAATTTCTTCACGTTTTTCAGCCGAAGGAACTTCAGCAGATTCTCCAGCCCTCCTAGGACATTCTCTGCTTCGATCAGGCCTCGGAGCGCCATGTTGTCTGACAGACCCCCGTCGAGCAAATGGATATAGGGACGTTTCGTCACATCAAGATAGGACAAGAACTCTTTCGCGCGCTGAGCGGCTGCTCCGCCTCTCCGTGTAGCTTCCGCCGCCTGTGGCGGGAGTTGAAACCCACACGTTCCTGCGTAGTTCTTGAGCGAGATGGGGCTCAACACCAGCGGAAGCGCCGCAGAGGCAGCCGACGCCTTGGCGATCGGGAGTTGGCTCAGGTCTGAACAGATGTAGTCGAACTGTACCTGCGTGAACTCGAAGCGCGAGAGCATGGCCATGTCGGTGGCGTGGATGACGAGTAAGGGCCGGTGCCGGCGTCGCAGCAGGTCCCCATAGGTGTTCCCCTCGAACAGAGCCTCGTCCAGCAATTCGGTCACGATGTGCGTCCGTCCGAAATAGGGCGACCACAAGCGCATCCAGTTGCGGGGGGACCGCAGAATGCGCGATCGGAGTTCACGATCCCAGTCCTTGCGCAAGAACCGAGACTCGAAATCATGAAAGATCCGATCGCCGTGCAGCGCGTAGTATCCGCCCGTGAAAGTCCCGCCGGACAAGGCAAAAATGGCATCCAATTCATCGAGCAAGCGCTGAGTCTTGCCCTCCCACGTAATCTGTTGGCGAGCCAGTTCCTGTAAGGCCCCGTAGGCCAGGCTCGCGGCTCTGGTCCCTCCACCGGAAAATGACGCGAAAATTAGGAGGCTATCGGAGTTGTCCCCGCCGGGCAGATTAGCGAATCGATACCCGGAGGCAAGTTCCCACTCCGTCAAAGGCGCATTGAGGGGAGGGCGTTCGTCACAACCGATCAATAACGCGAGCGCCATGATCGTCAGACCACAGCGGGCGAGCATCTGCATACGGTGCATCTCCGTTACCTACAGAACCTTAGCCTCCTGTGCCGCTTGAATGAACCGTCGCATGCAGTCCGCCGTTCCCATTCGAATCAAGATCCCGTCTTGAGGCAGCGTATTGGGTCCCTGTTGGGCGGAGGAACACGTCCACTCAAATACCGTCTGGTCGCCCGCCTGGACCGAATACAGGGCGTGCAATTCAAAGGATCGATCCGCTGCACTGCCCCAATCGACATAAAAACGTTTGATGGCTCCTGAAATAGTGACGGGGCTGGACTCTTCTAACGTATAGCCGGAGTGGACCAATTCCCGTTGAAGCGCTCCTGTAAAGAAGGAGCTGATCTCTTGGGAAAGAAACAGGTCCGAACGGGAGGCTCGATTCGTCTCCACTTCGCGAGGACGCACACGATTGCGTTCAGCGGCTTCATACCGGAACGGCAATACCGTCACGGTCCCATAGCCCTTCCAAGGGTTGGTCGGCTCATATTTGAGCGTCACCATGCGGCCGCAGCCAAGCGCCACCGCAGCGAGAAGGCACAGCATCGCCATCATGGGTCTCATGTGCCCTCATGAGCGGATGCGCTAGGCTGACCCTGGAACAATCTCACCCCCGCCGATGCGGCTCTCCGGAAAAGCTCCGCCATCCACTCAACACCGCTGGTGACGACCTTCCGGGTCGTCAGCGTTCCTTTTCCTTCCTGTTGCAAGGCGGCCGTACAGGGATTCTCGAGTGGAGAGCCGACTGCCGTTGCCTTGTCCCGAAACATCACACGAGGCACCTGCAGAGTCAGTCCGATGGGGTCCGCGATATCAAGAACCTTCCAGGCCTTGCTGGCGGCGATCGAGGTGGCCGTCGTCGACACCTTGGGAGCAGCCAGGGGTCCGGTCACACGAATCGGCACGGCCAGACTGAGAAGAGCCAAAGTTTTCGGACTGGGCGTCACCACCAGGTCCAGGTCTTCCGTGCCGAGGTTCAATGTGCCGGCCGCCACGACCGAATGGTCGCTTGCGTCGATTAACAGCGCGTCGGTCTCCATTTCTCCGTTCTGAATGTCGAAATACGCGGCTCCGCAATTGTATCGGGTGAAGCTCTCCCGACGCCAAGCTTGCGACAGCATGGCCGTCATGAGATTGGACGCCCAGAGGTGGATGAACTGATTCTCCCATGTCGCCGGCCCGGCGACGATTTCAAGGTGGCCATTGGCAGCTGCTATCAACTCTCGAAGGGATCGGCCATGTCCTTCGGAGGTCAGGTAGATATCGGCAAGTCCTTCAACCTTGTCCGTAATCTTCAAGGTCGTGAGCAGTCCGCCGTAATCAACATTGGTTGCCATGATCTCGATCGCGGCATGAGGAATCTTTCCGGTGTTGTCCACTATGAATCGCCCGGTTTTCATCGACCTCTCGCGGACCAATGCCAGCGGACCGACGGTCAAGATGCCGTCCTTGAGCGTCAGCATCGCGATGATCTCATCGACCTGCACCGGTCGAGCCGAAAGCCGTTTGATTGTCCACAGCAAGTCCACATCCATTGAGTGGAAGGACTCAACGGGCAGCTGCCAATCCGGGATGACTCTCGGGCCGGCCGCGTCCAGGGCCGGCTCGGTAGTCGCTTCCTCCTCGTGTGTGCCGGACATTTGCGACAACGACTCCTTGGTCTCCAGTGCGACCGCCTTCGAGGATGGGTGTTGAGGGATCTCCAGGTCGACCAATTTGGACGAGAAGGCCCCGGTCACCCGTGGCCGAGGCTCGCTCCATGTTATCTCGATCCTTCCGGTGACATCACTCCTGCCCACCCGCACTTGGAAGTCGGACAAGGTCACTCTTTGATTTGCATAGGCTGCATCACCCTCGAACTCATACGCGCCTAGCTCAGGTAGGCCATGCTCGAACAAGCCAGCTAGACGTGGCAACGAAGCCCCCTTCAGACTGACGTGGAAATCCGCGGTCCCTTTCCTCACTTGAAACCCTGCTCGACCCTGCGCCTCCAGCGCCATATCCGGACCCCGCAGGACCAGGGTCCAGGGCAGATATGCCGGTAGATCGAGCACCTGCTTCAATGGAACGCTTGTCACCGCGAGTGCGAGTGGAACGCCACGCGCTGTGCCCTGGAGACTGAGGATGAGAGGGGCATGGATTCGACCCGAAATGTTGGCCGTCGAGAGTATGACCGGCCTTACTTCATCGCCGCCGGCCGTGGCAATGCGCAATGGGCCCGGCTTAGCGGTCAGGTTGAACGCGACATGGTCCACCAGCTCTTCAGCCGTGTTCCCCTCGCTCGTGAGGTCGAGAGCGAGATCGGTCGCCCCGGCGACACGATCGGTTAGCTTCGCTTCACGAAGAAGAGCGCCATAGTTGAAACGTCGCCAATGAGCCTGAACCTTCAGCCGAGGCACGACATCGCTAGTATCGAACGCAAGCAGTGCATTCATGTCTCCATGCCGGTGCGTTGCTGAAGAAGAGGCTTCCAGTTGGCCGCGGTCTGCCGTGATCTGCAGCAGCAGCCTGCGTAGGTGGAGAGGACCGGTATCAAGTTGATCGATCTTCCATTTTACGTCCGCCACAAGACCTTGCGAAATTGCCGGCGCCCCCGGACTTCCGCGGCTGGACATCAAATTCCCCCATTTCTCATGGATCGCCGGATGATCCATGAAGTCGCCTGCGCGCAAGCGGCGTGACCTGAGGTCAGCCGTGACGGCCAGGCGCTCGCTCTTCGTTGCCACATCAACCTGTCCTGTTCCGTCGCTTCCTCCCACCTGCCATGCGAAGTTGGTGATCCAGGACCCTCCACGATCGCCGGTCACATGGCCCGACAGGCGAAATGGACCGATGGCCGGCAGGGTAGGCGCAAACTCATTGAGACTGCGGGCCTGTGCGCGAACACGCACAGCCCAGGCCGTATGATTCAACGGCTGACGCGCCGTGGCGTCAACGAGCAACCGAGCCTGACCGCTCTCTAGGACCGCGGTGACCGGCCAGACCTGATCGGCGAGTAGGGCGGCAAACGAGCCGGTCGTGGCCTCGATGCGGAATGGCCGTAGCCCATAACGGCCGGCCAGGACGATTTCTCCGGGACCCGAGGCGCCGAACGTCGCCTGTCCTTTGTCCAACGAAAGCTCTGTTGGTCGTCCCGACAAGGGATCATGGAACAAGAAGACTGAATGATCCGTCCGAAGTGAGATCGCCAACGAGCTGAGAAGCGCCTGCCATGTCGTTCCATGAGCCGTTGCACTCAGCGCGGCATCGGACATGCCGATCAGAGCACCAGACCATTCGCTTTTGAGAATCTCCGGTTCGAGTC
>DATFFC010000138.1:0-4503 GCA_035250505.1 Nitrospiraceae bacterium
TTGAACTGCCGGGCATTCAGGCGTCTGGTGGTGCCGCTCAACACCGTCATTCTCGTGCGTGAGCCGAGACTCGATCCCGGTTCATTGAATCCGAGGTGGCCGTTCAGTCCGATTCCCAAGATTTGCAGATCGATTCCGCCCTGCTCCCGAATCATCCGCTCATAGGTCTCGCAATAGGACCCGATCTCCTTGTCGGTGTCTCCGTCCAAGAGATGGAGGTGAGCTGGGTTGAGATTGATCTGATCCAGCAGATGCGTGTGATAGAACGCGCGAAAACTGTTCGGGCTGTTCCTGGACAGACCCAGAAATTCGTCCAGGCCGAACAGCCTGATCTGCGAGAAGTCGAGCCGGCCCGCGTGATGAAGCTCAACGAGATGGCGGTACAATCCGGTGGGGGTATGGCCTGCCGCCAGTCCGAGCCGCAAGGCCGGATTATTCGTGATCGCTTGCGCGACGAGTCGAGCCGCTGTTCGGCTTCCGTCGTCTAGGCTGTCCGTGATCAGGACCATCACACACGCGGCGCTTGCTGTTCTTTCGCGGCTTTTTCTTGGATGAGCCGCTCATATACGAGTAAGTATTCGTTCGTCATGCGTTCGGCGGTGAAGCGCTCTTCGAATACCGCGCGGCATCGAGATCGATCGATGCTGTCGATCCGGCGGACGGCGTCGATCATCTCCGCCTCGTCCCGGCAGAGGAATCCGGTCGTCTGGTGATCGATCAGTTCCGGAAACGAGCCGTGGCGATACGTGATGACCGGCGTGCCGCAGGCCAAGGCTTCGACCAAAACCAACCCGAACGATTCCGGTTGATAGGGACACAGGGCGGCGCAGGCATTGCCGAGAAACTCATCCTTTTCCTTATCCGTAATCTCTCCGATGAATTCGATGAGCGGATCGGTCAGCAGCGGCCTGATCTCAGCGTCGAAGTATTCTTGATCGACCGGGTCCACCTTGGCCGCGATGCGCAACGGAATACCGAGTTTCTGGGCGACCCTGATCGCCACATCCGGTGACTTTTCCGGCGAGATTCTCCCCAAGAAGGCGAGATAGCGTTGGGGATTGGGATGAAAGTGATGCAGGTCCACAGGGAGGCCGTGATAGACGTTCGCCTTCCAGTTGTTGGAGGCAAAAGGAGCCCGTTGCGAATAGGAGATGGAGACGACCGGGACCTCCCAAAATTCCCGATAGACCGAGACCAGTTCCGGCACGCCGAGATAGCCGTGGAGCGTCGTGATGATGGGCACTTCGGAGCGGCGCGCCAACGGGAATCCGACGAAATCCATGTGCGAATGGATTATGTCGAACTCATGGGAGGCGTTCCACACCCGTTCCAGCATCCAGGTGAGGATGGCGTGTCGATTGATGGACGGTGTGCGGGACAGGGACTGGTCACAGATCGGGACCAGCTTGGCGCTGGTGACCGAATCACCGCTGGCGAAGAGCGTGACATCGTGGCCGAGCCGGACCAGCTCCTCGGTGAGATAAGATACGACCCGCTCCGTCCCTCCATACTTTTTCGGTGGGACGCTCACGTCCACATGAACCACATGCGCGATCTTCATGCTCCGGTTATTTCCCCTCCGGGCCGCGTGTGAACCAGGCCAGCACGTTCCTGGTGATCTGTTGCGCCTGCGGATTGAGGCTCGACTGCCGCAGGTCCGGAGCATTGAAATCGTCCAGGCCCCAGCTCCATTGGATGGTGCCGGCCGCAAATACCGTTGCCCCGTTGGAGAGGCTGTAGGAAGCCATGTGAGCGAGATGAGGCTGACCTTCGAATTGATACGGAGATTGAGCGAGTATGGCCGTGCCGTGCGGACCGTTCCCCGACGAACGGTCCGCCTCATAACCGAGGAGGCGAGCCAGGCGATCACCGGCTCGAAGGCCCGTGCCGGCCATCGTCCAATGGTCCGGCTGGGTAATGACGAGATCGGCGTCGACCGGATTGCCGTCGTACATGACGCCGATGAATGATTCCTCAGGGCGGTTCACCGGGTACTCTCGCCAGCGTACCGTCATGAGGTATTCGTTGCCGGAGCCGTCCTGGCCCACGGGGTCGTGCTTGGGTGCGTCATCTTTGTACGAGATAATGGTGCGGTCAGGATCTCCGGTATGGCGGCTCGGCTCCAGTCGGATCTGCCAGTAGCACACGTTGCCGGAAAAAAAGGCCAGATTGACGCCCCGGTCCCGCGCGGCTTCGACATGGGTCCGCATCTGCCATGTCCAGTATTCGTCGTGGCCCACGGACAGCCATCCCTTATGCCGGTCCAGGAGCCGGCCATTCTCGTGGGTATCGACGTTCGTGCTGTACGTCACATCATAGCCTTCCCGTTCCAGCCAACGCACCATATTAAATTCCCACCCGGCCGGTGAGGACGCATCGGTGGGGGGAACGGCGTTGTTCGTGACGAAGTCTCCCGCCCCGTTGCCATAAGCCGCCGCCGGATTGCTGCTGCGGGCATAGGGTCGATTGAAGGACACCGCAAACGCCCGTCCGCCGATGCTGTTGAAGTCATAGAGGGATTTTCCGCCCCAATTGTTATAGGCCTGGTATGTCGTGACGCTGGATTGGAACAGGAACGCCGAGGGGCGCTGGTCATCCCGAACGACAAAGATAATGTAGGCCTGAGCGCCGCTTGCGCTGCCGGTCAATTTCGCCAGATAGATCCCGCTGACCCACTCCTCCCGTCCAGACTCATCCCATACCGTCACGACATAGGGATCTTGCCAGGCACATTCCACGAGCCCAGTGAGGGAATCCATCGATGGCATCGGCTGGATCACACCCGGCCGGACGATCGGACCTGACACCAGCCGGGCGCCTGCCCCCCCATACCAGCCCATACGATAAATCTCAATACGGTAGGAAGGATCGCTGGTATGGACGAGGAGATTGATCCGTTCGCCGCGATTTACGCTCGTCCGCGACGCATAGCCTTCGATCTCCCGGTTCATGGCCGGCCTGGTCAAACGCCACTCCTCCGTGCCGGGACGCGCATTCTCCCGCTGGATCGGGCTCAGCTCCGCCATCGATGGTGAATGGATGACAGAAACCATCGCTGCGATCAAGACCGGGCATGCGAGCCGGAAGCCGGGGATTACGCGCATCCGAAGGACCCCATGGGCCTAACACCCTCTCTATTGTTTCACGGTTGGGGTCGTGCCGTCAGGCCCCTTGGTTCCGTGGAATGAACCTCTTTCGGTTCCGTCGATTCCGCGGGCAGTTTGACCGGCCGGTCTTCCGTGATCTGCCGGAAATCGCAGCCTGCCGAGCCCAGCACGATCGCGAGGAGGACCGTTCCAATGGCGGGTCTGTAGAGCGGCATGGCAACCTCCTATGGGCAAGTTGAGAAAGGCGGTCCATCCCCGATCGGCCCTATGCGTTTGGAATTCTGACCGTCCGCCACATTGATTCCGGGGGCCGGCAAACAGGCTCGGATCGGCCAAGAAAGCCATCATGCCCGAGATGGGCACCTCCTGCCTGTGTATAACCGGGATAGGGCCGAAAAGCGAATACGTGGCCGAAATCGCTGAAAATTCGGCTTGGCTACTCTCAAAATAATTCGCCGATATTCGTATTTGTAGAAAATCAAAATAGTCAAGCCGCAAGATATAGTGGTTCCTCGGCCAAGATTAGACAATGCTCAATGATTAGGCAATCTGTGAGACATGCCTCCTGTAGCCGCTGTCTATGGCCCTCATGAACATTGTCCACAGACTTATCCCCAAAAATTGTGGAGGATGGTTCTGCATCGGCCGAACGGCCTCTTTAGTTTCGAGATCAGGGATTCCCTAGGACCAATCAGGTCTTGTAGTTGTGTGCCGGGTTCATTATCTTGGCGCGATGTTTCGGCCGGCTGAACGTGCCGGCCATGTCATGAGGAATTCAATGCCTCTCTCTCCGTGGAATTCCAAACTGCGTGATTGGCAGGCCAAGGCCGTCTCCGCTGCGCTCTGTCACCGGGCGGCCGACTTTCTCGCGACCGCCACTCCGGCGGCGGGGAAAACGCGATTCGCCTTGCGAATCGCGCATCAATATCTCTCCGATCGAGTGGCAAACCGCGTGCTGGTCATCTGTCCCACAAACCATCTGCGCGGCCAATGGGCCGACGCGGCTGCGCAGGTGGGCATCCAATTGGACCCGGCCCTGACGAATGAACAAGTCTGGGAAGCCGGCGACTATCACGGGGCGGTGGTGACGTATCAACAAGTCTGTTTAGCGCCGGAACTGTTCCGCCAAACCTGCGGGAGCCGGCGCACTGTGCTCGTGTTCGATGAGCTGCACCATGCCGGCGACGGAAAGGACTGGGGTGTGGCGCTGCGACAGGCGTTCAGCGAGGCGGTGTTTCGCTTAGCCTTGTCCGGAACGCCGTTTCGCTCCGACAACCATCCCATCCCGTTTGTCCGGTACGAGCGTGGGGAGAGCCAAGCTGATTTTTCGTATGGGTATGCCGACGCGATCCGTGACGGAGTCTGCCGCCCGATCTTATTTCCCAGCTATGAAGGT
>DATFFC010000139.1:0-13033 GCA_035250505.1 Nitrospiraceae bacterium
CTCGGCCGCAATGCGCCCAACACCGATCGCGGAATCATGAGCAACATGAACGGCGCTGCTGTCGGCCACGGCTCCTCTGCCCGGCAGCTGGCGCCACGGCCAAAGCCTTCGCACGCATCCGTTCCAGCCACGGCCAGAGGAGGCGTGAAGACTTGCTGTGGCGCCCTCAGTTCCTGCCGCCTCACTGTCGCGCCGACGTGTCTGGGCAGGCAGGCTGCCCCGTTCCGAGTCGTGTAGGGTATCGGTTCACCAGGAGCTCACGTCTCACACTTCACATCTTACGGAAACGAAATGAAGTTGCATCGGATCACGGCATTGGTCATGCGGCATCTCTATCTGTATCGGCGGAGTCTGCCTCGCATGATGGAAATCTTCTACTGGCCGTTCCTGGATCTCGTTATCTGGGGATTCATCACGGTGTACCTGATGAAGTTTCAAGGTTCGATTCCGGGGGCGGTGACGTTCTTCCTCGGAGCCTTGATCCTCTGGGACGTCCTGTTCCGCTCGCAACAGGGCATCACGATCTCGTTTCTCGAAGAGATCTGGGCGCGCAATCTGATGAACCTCTTTGCGAGCCCGCTGAAGCCGAATGAATTTCTGGCGGCCACCATGGCGATGAGCCTCTTCAAGGTCACGGCGGTGTCCATCGTGATGTCGGTCTGCGCGCTGGTCTTCTATTCGTACAATGTGTTCACGATCGGGATGTGGCTCGCACCGTTTGTCGTCAACTTGGTGTTGACGGGCTGGATTATCGGCGTGCTGACGACCTCGCTGATCATGCGGTTCGGCCAGGAGGCGGAGGTGCTGGCCTGGAGCATGGTGTTTCTGTTCCAGCCGATTTCCTGTGTCTTTTATCCGATGGACGTGCTGCCGGCCTGGCTGAAGGCCATTGCGTGGGTGAACCCCGCGGCCCATATCTTCGAAGGCATGCGGACCGTGCTGACCGCCGACGTGATGCCGGCCACGAATCTCGCCCTCGCGTCCGGACTGAATCTCTTGTACCTGGTAGCGGCGGTCCTGTGGTTCCACTATACGTTCGCCGTGTGCAAGGAACGGGGCTCGCTCGTGCGGGTGGGGGAGTAATGGCTGGGACGGCCTACGAATAGACCGTATTGATTTCGATCACGGTGCCTGAGTTGTCGTGGTCGTCTTGCTGCATTTCCCAACGGCTCCGCACCATCATGCGGGAGCCGTCGCGGCGGAGGTGGACCAATTCGCCCTCCCAGTATCCTTTGTCCGCCAGTTCCGCCTCGATGAGTTGCAGCGGCTGAGGAAAGATGGTTTGAAAGAGGTGATGCGATTGCTTGCCCAACGTATCACGTGACTCCCACCCGTAAAGGTGTTCGGCCCCCTTATTCCAGAAACGGATCGTCCCGTCCAGAGAACGGACGAGCAGCGCGTCGTGATCAATGTCCAGTAGGACGTCCCGTTTCGGCTCACCACGCCGCTTCACGACTCGGGCCGGATTGCCTGCAACGATGGAATCGCCGGGCACATGCTTCGTGACCACTGCTCCGGCGGCGACGACGGCTCCCTTGCCGATCCGAACGCCGCTCAGTACGATGGCGCCCGAGCCCAGCCAGACGTCATCCTCAATGGAGATGTGACCTTTGGTTGACAGCGTCTGCTCTTGCATGAGGCGGCCGGGCTCAGTGCCGTGATCATAGGGAAAGAACCGGCAATTGGATGCGATCATGACATGGCTGCCGATCCGGATGTCGGCGACGTAGGCCGATAACTCGCAATTGACCCCGATCGAGGTCAGGCGCCCGATGATAATGGAACCGCCCTGTCCCGTCCTCAGAATGGTCTGAGATCCAATCCAGACACGCTCGTCGAGCGTAATGGGGCCGCCTCCCGCATCCTGTTGGAAATCCACGCGCTCGCAGACGAAAACCTGCGGCCCCAATCTTAGGTCGGAATGGTGAATCGCCGCGGACGGAGCAACGAAACCGAACCGGGAAAGCCGGGCGAGACCTTGCTGTTCATAGTAGTCGAGATAAGGAAGAGGAACCAGAAGAGCCAGGCGGGTCGCGATCCTTCCGAATCGGGAGAGACCGGCGCGCCGCATCCACCATCGCGCCCATGCTTCATAGAAACGGACGGCATATCGGGTGTTGATCAGCGACCAGACCCCCCGGAAGCCGCCGCTGTGCCATGCCTCCCTCAATCTTCCTATAAAGCGTTGTAGGCGTTCCATACTATTGGTTTATCCGCAACTATCAGATCATCCAGATTATCGGCGGCGCATTGATAAAAACCCTGTGGATAGTGTGCGTATCGCCCGACGTTTCTCCCGCCATTTCGGCGACAATATAGCGGTTCCTCCAACTAGTCAACCGCTAGGATAACAGTCTGGACGGCGGCCTGCGCCTAGTGCAATGCCTAGGTCCGTTCGGGGCATAGAGAAAATGCTCGTGTCCTAATCGGGGAGCGAATGATTTTGCGTTTCCGGTGCGAAGGGAATGATCAGGAGGCCGGCTATGTACACGAGGGCGACGGCGGACGCAGCTTGTCCAAAGCTGCCGAACGTCGCCACCAGGACTCCGGTCACGAACGGACTCCCCGAAGCGACGATGCGGCCCGCGTTGTAACAGAATCCCGCCCCCGTCGCGCGCAGCTTGGTTGGAAACAGTTCCGGCAGATACAACGGAAAGCCGCCGAACAGGCCTTTACTGAAAAATCCCAGTACGGGAAGCAGGATGAGGACCGTGGTGTAACGATGAGGAAAGAAAAACGTGAACGGTAGCATGATGAGGCTGCCGGCGTTCATCAAGGCGAAGATCGGTTTACGACCAAACCGGTCTGCCAAAACCCCGAACGCAAAATAGCCGGCCAGTGCTCCGACGTTGAGCAGCATGACGGCAATGCTGACTCGTGCGGCCATCGCCGGAGGGGCGAGATTGCTCAATTCCGGCAAGGACTGAACGAGACTCGGAGTCCAGTTCGTGGCACCCCACAGGCCGAACACCGCGACAAACGCCAGTCCGGTTCCGGTCCACGTCGAACGCTTCAAACCCGTACCGAACAGAAGCCTGAGCTTCGCCGGTCCCCGGCCGCTCTCGTGTGGTACGTCGCTTCGAACTCGTTGCCACTGGGACGAATCATGCAGCCACCGTCGGATGAGCCATAGCGATCCCGCCGTGAAAAATCCCACCGCGAAGGAACTGCGCCACCCGAAATCTTTGAGCGCCAGGGTCACGGCCGCAGCGAGAAAGAATCCGAACCCCCATGCGGACTGAAGCAGTCCCGCGGCACCGGCGCGCCGCCGCTCCGCCCATATTTCGGCTACCAGGGCGGCGCCCGAAGCCCACAGACCCCCGATCCCGATTCCGGTCACCAGACGCAGACCCGCAAGGTGCCACCATCGTTGCGAAAAGGCTGCGAGTCCGGTCGACACGGCGATCAGCGCGGTCGAAATTGTTAGGACCCTGATACGGCCGATATCGTCCGCCCATGATCCCAGCGCCACCCCACCGATCGCCCAACCGATCAGAAAAACGGAGAAGATTATGCCGCCGTACCACCCGATGAGTGAGGTCGTCGCCGGATCCGCAGGCGAACCCGCGGACATCCCGGCTTCCAGCAACTCATGCAGCGCCGGTGTCAGGACCAAGGAATAGAGCATGACGTTCATGGCCGCGAGGATCCAGACGACCCAGGTGACGACTAACGTCCGGATCTGATCGGGGGCGGTTCCCTGCGGTATTTGCCGAGTCACGGTCCGGGCCCGTCGGCCTGGATGGACGAGCGAGCTCCAGGATTCATCTGGCAGGACGCTCATGAAAGGAGCAACCGCGATGCAGAGCCATCACGGCTCATCCAGTTGGCGCACAAGCAGATCGTCAAAATACGTCACGGCGTCGGATTTTGTCCAGAGTCCCACTCGCCCCCGATCGAACGTTTGCTCGCACAACTGGAACAGCAGCTCATTGTCATATCGGATCTGCATCTCGCACCCATGCTGGGTCACCCGGAGGGTATGCCAGGCCGATGGTCCGATCGAACGGTTGTGGTTTTTGATCAGCTGGCGGGTTCCTTTGACCACGCGATAGAGACGGATATTTTGCTCGACGGCGCTCGCCCGCAACAGATAGTAATTGCGGTCGTCCTTCGCTCTCCAGATGAGGCCTCCCCCAAGGTCGGCCTTGCCGGAAACCGGGAGAAACGATACCTCGACATCCACATTCGCGCTCGTCGTGTCGTTCAACAAGACCAACTTGTAGACGTGATCGGCGCCCTTCGATCCGACCTGCGCCAGCACTTGGGAAGAACTTTTCGCCCGGTTTGTGATCAAGACTCTCCATTCGCCGGCCGGCCGTCCATCGAATAATGTGCCGACGGAGAACATTTCGGGCAACGTGCCGGGTGCCGCCTCATCAAAGGACCATTGTCGGTCTCGTTCGGAACTCTCGGGGGCGGTCCGGCCGACCGTGCCGTCCACCAGACAGTATCCGAACAGCAGCACTCCGGCCATGACGAACCGCCCGGTCTGAAAGGCTTGGATTGTTATCGACGACCGGTGACCTATTTTCTCCAGCATGAGAACCCACCATTGTCTGTTCCCTTGAGTATAGCGACAACTACGGCACTATCAAACTGGTGAATTGAGCAATTCGGCTGGATAGGTGAGGTCTACGAAAAAGAATTCTTACCGGCTTTCCAATTCCCGCAGGTTCGTCTCTGCCTGCTCAATCCACCGGCGGTTCGCCGGGGTATCGAGCTCGAGGCGCAAATACTGCTGGAACTCATGAGCCGCTTCTGCTCGCTTTCCCAGCTTCGCCAATGCGGTGCCGAGATTGAACCGGATTCCTCCGTCGTTGGGCCGCAAATGGAGAGCCGTGCGAAACTCCTCCACGGCGGCCTCCATATTATGCGTCTCCATCATCGCAAGTCCGAGATTGTAGTGGGCGTTGATGTCGCTGGGTTGCAAGTCAATAGCCGTCTTGTATTCAGCAATGGCCCCGTTCATATCGCCCATTGCCTTGAGCGCCACGCCCAAATTGTTGTGGGCATGGACATCGTCCGGACGCAAACCGAGCACGGTCTGAAATTCAGCCGCTGCGCCGCGAAAATCCCCCATCGACTTCAAGGCGACGCCAAGGTCGTTGTGCGCCTTGGCGTCGGTCGGCTTCAGCCGGAGAGCTTCATGAAATTGGACGATCGCTTCCTCATGTCGCCCCAGGTCGACCAGTGTATTGGCCAGATTCAGGTAGGCCGCAAAGTAATTGGGCTCCAGCCGGAGTGCGTGTTTGAACTCGTCGACGGCCTGTTCGCGGTCGCCCCTGAATACGAAGGCCACGCCGAGGTCATTATGTTTGACGGCTTCCGTGGCGCTATCGCTCATGGGTTGGGTCTTGTCGAAGGAAGAGACGGCTTCCGTTTGATCGCCCAAGGGGGCTGCCGTTCCGGTCTGGGATGGTGGCACAGGGGGCTGCTCAAGAGCCGCGGCGGGGGGCGGAGCAGCCGCGTACAAGGTTGCGGCAAGAACGGTGTAGAGGAGGATGAGAGGAACGTGCCGCTCCATCGGCATCGTGATCGCTTGTATGGTTGCGCCCCCTTTAGAGATCCGTGAAAGAACCGCCGCCGCATTGCGTGGCGGCGTGACTGCGTGATCACAGCCCTCGGCAGCAGCCTTCGGTCCGATGAACGATGACTTAGCGCGGACGGCGGAGAAATTCAAGCCTAAATGCCATGCCGCTCGGGCCCTCGACAATTTCCCTAGGCTGCGGTACCTTTGCCGGAGACATTCCTTATGGATGATTCCAAGCCGAAAGACAATGTCGTGGAACTGCGCCGGCATCCACGATTTCGAATGTCCCTTCCGGTGGTGCTTTCCTTTTCTCGGAGCGAAGTATCTGTGTCCTTTCGTGGAGACCATCAAGGCAACGGCACGGTCGCGGACCTTTCCACCAAAGGGTGTAAGGTGCTCAGCTCGGCGCCGGTTCGACCGGGCGATCGCCTCCTCCTGGTTCTGCGCCTTCCTCGGCGGGCGGCTCCGCTGACGATCGATCAGGCTTCCGTCCGGTGGGTTGAAGAGGGCTCATTCGGATTGGAGTGGGCGGCGCTTACGCCGGATATCGAACGGAAACTGAAGCGACTGATCGACGCCCAATCCTGACACTTCCCTACAGGGACCGCTGTTTCAAGGCGTCCAGGCGACTCTTGTCCAGGCGAACGAACACCGTCTTTTCCTGGGTCACGATCACGCTGCCGGGGTTCGCGCCCTTGGCTTTGCGGACCCATTTGCGCCTCGTGTAGATCACATCCCCTTTGCCGGCCTTCTTAAGATCGCTGTACAAGACGGCCAGCGTGGCCGCATCCCTCAGCGTGTCCACCGGCGCATCCGACCCCTTCTCCAGGCGAATGACCACGTGCGAGCCCGGTGCTCCTTGCGCGTGGAGCCACAGATCATCACTCTTCGCGAACGAGAAAGTCAGCTCATCGTTTTCGCGGGCGTTCCGGCCGACATAGATCGGTAGGCCGTCGGTCGAGGTGAATCGTCGGAAGGGTCCGCGTCTTTCGCGTCGCGGCTCAGTGGTCGGCTGTCCGGTATGATCGCGTGACGGCAGGGAACGCACGAGAGGGCCCGGCTGCCACGTCCCTTGCGCAATATCGTCAAGTTCCTGTTCCAAACTCCGGATGTTCCGCTCAATAGACTCGATGCGTGGAACGAGTTCCTTCCGAGCGCCGAGAAACTTCTTGTGCTTGGCGAAATAGTCGTCCATGTTGCCCCGCGGCGTCTTGGCGGGATTGAGGGGAATCGTCATTTCCGGCATCCCTTCATCAAAGTAGTCCACGAGGGTAATGGCGGTTTGTCCCTTGTGCAGCCGGCCGAGCGCGCCCTTGAGCAGTTCTCCGTAGCGGTCGTACCGCTCATACCGTGTGGCCTTCGACAGGTCCTCCTTGAGCGCGGCGATCAACCGCTCCTGTTTTTTGATGGTCTTGCGGAGTACCGCTTCGCGTGCCTTCATCACGCGTTCACGATGAAGGTCCTCTTCGCGCCGGCCATAGCGGTCTTCCAACTCGGCCGAGACGGGAAACGGCGCCTCGTTGGTCCTTATGGAGGCGCAAGATGCCGGTGAAGCGCCCGGTTGTGTGGGGGGACGCGAGGGAGGATGATAGGCCTGTCCGACCCGGTGGCCGGCGCCTCGATAGGTGGTGACGATTCGATCTTCCTCGTCTGTGACCAGAAGGTCGGCCTGCCTACCGAACAGTTCAGCGATGAGGCTGACCTTTCCGCCGCCTGCTGTGAGGTCAAGCCGAACAATGCGGTCGTCGTTGATCTGTACGATACGATCCAGTCGCGCACCCATCAGGCGCGCCCGCAAGAACCGGCAAAACGGCGGCGAAACAGGGGGAATGGGATGGGGTTTCGTAATGACATGGAGCCTGGCATGGTCCGGATCGACCGAGATCAGCAGGCGATGGGTGCGGCCCGGCGTGCGGATATCGAGCAGCATGACATCCGGGGCCGGTTCCCCGATTTTTTGAACCCGGCCGCCCGTCAGCGCCGGCGTGAGTTCACGAAGCACCGCCGCGGTTTCAGAAGCCCTCATTCCCATAGTGCTTGTCCTCTCCTCGACCGTGTCCGCCGCCTATGCTATGGTCCGGCCCGCCTGGAATCGGCATAACGCGCCTTTTCCTTCCATCACACATGAAACCCTTTGATCTTGCGTTTCTGTCGTCGCTTATGGAGCAGTTCCGTCGTTCCATGAAGGGACTGGTCCCGGAGCTGTGCGACGAATTGGAACAACGGTATCCCGAGGCGGTACATCGCTTAAGACTTCCCATGGACTTGATTGGAGCGATCGGCCGCGCCATGCCTCTGGAGGGTTATTCCCATTGGAGGTTCGTCGGGTGGATCGAAACATTGAACGATTTGGTTTATTTTGTCGACCTCCATGAACAAGCCAAAAAGCAGAGCCGGAATATCGACTTTGTTGAGCAATTGTACGGCGAGTGCCGGCAGACCTGGTATGAACACAGCTATGCCGACGAATTATTTCCCGACCGCGCGGTGTGTGATGGGCGGCTCCCGGCGAGGATCGGTCGACTGTGCGAACGACTGGCGCGCGATATCCTGCAGCAGGCCCTGTTGTGGGAACCGGTGTTAACGTGCGAATGGGCTCTGAACATGGCACGTGGGGGGTGGAGAACCCCTTGCGATCTGAACACAAACTTTGAGCGGGCCGACCCCTCCTATGCCCTTTCAGTCGGCGT
Organism: Nitrospiraceae bacterium; assembly: GCA_035250505.1. Taxonomy (GTDB): domain Bacteria; phylum Nitrospirota; class Nitrospiria; order Nitrospirales; family Nitrospiraceae; genus DASSBQ01. The sequence goes on from DATFFC010000139.1 coordinate 8,224, forward strand.
CGAAGAGGTGCTGTACCATGCGCCTCGAGGCGTGCGCGAGGCGATTCGATCGACCGCGGCCGGGCCCAGTTTCATCGTAACCGGCAGTGGCATCTCGCTTGCCGTTCGGAGCGACCGGTTCCCGTTCTATGGTGCGTCCAGTGCCACTTCGCACGAACAATGGCATTGGCGGCGCCGGAACCCGGCCATCTTACGGAAGACTCCCTTCGGACCCCTGACTCTGGGCCCCACATTAGTATACGGACGTCACGGTATTCCCACGCGGGTTTGTCGAACGCCTCCTCGGGTGGCGGTCAAGATGCAGCGCGCGCTTTCGGTCATCGAAGAGGCGTGGCCGGAAGGGAATGATATCTTGGGGCTGCTCACGTCACGGATCGTTCCGCTGAAAGCGTCCGGTGTGGTCAGCTTCAGCTATCGTCACCAACCCGGCCTGTCGTTCATCAATTGTTTCGACCGTGATGATCTCGATCTGATTGATGATCTGATTCACGAGAACAGCCATCATCATCTGAATCTCTTGCTGCGTAAGTATGTGCTGTACCGCGGTGATTGCAACCGCGAGATCTTCTATTCGCCGTGGCGCCGCACGCTACGGCCCATTCGCGGAATTCTGCACGCCGCGTTTACGTTCGCGGTGGGCGCCTTTCTGTTCGAGCGCCTTACCGCGTGGGGTGGAGGTCCGGCAGGCCATCGACGATGGCGGCTGGCGGGATTGTCGAACAATGATTTGGAGCGAGCCCGGTTCCGCGGCTTGGAGGAAATAGAATCGGTCCGGTATTCGTTACGGGACCTCCGCGAGGCACAGCGGCGCTTCGGTTGGATCACCAAGCCGGGAGGCAGGCTCGTCATGCACCTTGCCCGTGCTCTGGAGCAGGTCGGACGCCGGATGCGTGGAGCCGCGCAGGCGGTGAAGCGGTCTCCATACCGAGCCGAGTTCGTGCGCCATGTGGACGAACTGAAAGTCGCACGAAAGCACCATCGACTCGGTACGGTTAAGATCGGCGCTCGACGTGGATGACCGCCGTCCGGGTGATGTTTCCCTTGGTGTCCTTCGGATCCATCCAGACGTTGTATCGGACGAGTCCCGGCCGCACGAAGCAGAGGCTCACATAGTCTCTGGGTTTAATCGTCACGAAATCGTCCATCACGCCGAAATTGCGAAAGCCCTTCTCACAGCTCGTCTTTTCCAAGTCCACACCCGGCAGGAGCCCGATCTTGACCGATTCCCCGCGAAGATTCTGCCACCGCACCTGGTCTCCGACCGATACATAGAGGTCCATGGGGGAAATGGTATCCCGGATCTGAATGTAATGAACGGGCGAAGTCGTGCGGTCCGCAGAATGAGCGCAACCTGTCCCGAGCGCCAAAAGCGGTGAGAGGTACATCAGAATGGCCTTGATATGCCGAGCCGCGTGGTACATGAGGCTCTCCTCCTAAAGCTCAATCAGAGACCAGGACCGACATAAGCCGGATGGCCGGTGGTCCGCCCGGCCGAACCGGTTTCCTGAGCGCGCGAACCTGCACCATCCCGGGGGGAATTGGAACTCGTTGATGTACTGAACGGCGTGCTAAAAATTACGGGGTCACGCGGCGGTGCTTCTCGGCCAGGATGCTCAAAAAGCCCGCCATAGTCACCCGCCCGGCCCCGGCGCGCCGAGACGCGCCCTCCGCAGGCTCGGCCGCAGCGAGCGAAAAGGCGAATCGTACTCTTGTCTGTACGTTGAGCCTTTAAGCGACGCGAGAACGCCGCTGGCGGGTTTTTTAAGCATCCTGTTATGGCTCCACTTTCACGTCCACGTAAGCCGGTAAACTGTCCGCTCCTTTCTTGTCGGTGACGCGAAGCTTGAAGCGGTACACCCGGGGCTCGGAAACATGGGGGGCGGTGAATGACGGCTCCGGCATGTTGACATCGAGCAACGCGACCTTGCTGCCGCGAACCTGGCTCCAACTGTAGTATAAGGCCTCTCCCTCTGGATCCGTGCTCTTCAGGCCGTTCAGGCGCACTTTGGTCCCGGCTTTGGCCGTCCGAGCCGGACCGGCATCCGCAATCGGCGGTAGATTGGGCTCTTCATTGACCTCAACGATCACATCGAGAGTGGCTTCTTTGTTCCGGTTTTCGACTTGGAGCGTCGTTTCTCCGTTCCCGACTATTTGAAGCAATCCATCGGACAGGACTTTGATTACTCTTTCGTTCGAAGAACGATACACCGTTCCTGTGCTCGGAGAGACCAGCGAACGGGCGACTCCGTCGGCAAACTCACCGACGACGGGCAGCTCAAAGATCTTTCCCATCGAATCGACGTGGCCGAACGCCGATGATTGTCCGGTGCGGCCAAGCCGCAGCGGCTTATCGGTTTCGAAGTCAATCGAGACAAGTTCCGCCTTCGGTTGGATATTCACGAAGATCTCATCGAAGACCGATTTGGTGCCGAGCCTGCCCCCGGAAATCTCCGCGACGGCAAGCAATCGGGCCGCGCCGATAGCGCCGTCGGGGACCTTGAGCGGCCCTCCGAAAGGCGGAGTCTGGTCCGCTGTTGATGTCAGTGAGGGAAGCGCGACCACGGGAGCCCCGGTCACACTGTCCCGCTGCCAATATTTTTCGATGAGGAGTTTATCCTCCGTCGATCTGGCGGCTTTCTCCTCATCCTGTTGAACCAACGTGTCGGCCGCTTCTGGGTACCAAAAGTACCGGACCTTGATGAGCCCCGGATCATTTCCCGGATCGACGCGGGCGGTGATGGTTTGTCCGGACTGAAGGGTGCTCCGTTCGGCGGGCTCCAAAATCTTAAATGCGCCGGCCTGCGGGGCGAGGAGGAGATTGAAGCCGACGGTGCATGCCATCGTGACGGCAAGTGAGCAGCGGAAATGGGTCATAACACCACCTCTCTCCTGTTTTATCGACTGAGATGAAACGGCACATCGGTCAGGATGACCCGCTCGCGAAAGAGCAGGGCCGCTTTCAGCATCAGCGCACGTTGGTTATGGAGAATGTTTTGCCACCATCGAGCCGGTAGGATCTCGGGGATGACGACCGTGACCCATCCGTCCGGGTTCTTCTCCAACAGCTCCTCGATATAATCCAGCAGCGAGCCGAGGATCGAGCGATACGGAGAGGGGAGGACGATCAGCGGGACGCCGCAGCCCCATTGCGCCCATTGAATTTCCACTTTGGCCGTTTCTTCCTTATCTACATCGACCAGCACGGCCCGGATTTCACCGGCGCGGCTCCGTGCGTAATCGACCGCCCGCACGACCGCCCGGTTCACCCCGCCGATCGGGATGATCACGATATTCCGCCGCGGCAACGGAGGGCGATGGTCACGGGAGAGCGACACCTGTTCGGCCACCGCTTTATAGTGAGAAAGAATCGACAAAAAGAGCACAATGAACAGCGCGATGAGGACAAAAACAATCCAGGCTCCTTGAACAAACTTCGTGCTCGCGATGATGACAGTTGCCACTCCGGTCGTGACGGCGCCCATGCCGTTCACGGCAAGCTTCTTTCGCCAGTGGGGGCCCTTCTTGACCAGCCAGCGCCGCACCATGCCGGCCTGCGAGAGCGTGAATGAGACGAACACGCCCACGGCATAGAGTGGAATCAAGGCATGCGTGTCGCCGTGGAACAGCATGATGAGGAAGCCGGCGAGCAACCCCAGGATCACCACGCCGTTTGAGAAAACCAGCCGATCGCCGAAGCTCGCCATTTGATGCGGCATATATCCATCGCGGGCCAAAATGGAGGCGAGATGGGGGAAGCCGTTGAAGGCGCTATTGGCGGCCAGAACCAACAGCACCATGGTTCCGGCCTGGACCGTATAGTAAATGGAGCCGGTTCCGAAAATGATCCTCGTGAGCTGAGAAACGACGGTCTCATCTGCTTTGGGGACCACCCCGTAATGATAGGCCAATACGGTGATGCCGCTGAAGAGCGAGGCGAGGATGAGCGACATGAAGAGCATGGTGGTGGCCGCATTTCGAGACTCCGGGCGCCGGAACGATTTCACGCCGTTGGAGATCACTTCCATGCCGGTGACCGCCGTGCAGCCTGCGGCAAATGAGCGGAGAATCAAGAAAATGCTCAGCGTTTCGACGGCCGGCCTCCCCACCGGATTCGCGACGACAGTCGGACCGTAGCCGAGCAGGATTTGCAGACTCCCGCTGATGACGGTGAAGGCCAGCGCCCCGATCGCCAGGTAGGTGGGCACGGCGAAGAAACGGCCCGATTCCCTCATGCCGCGCAAGTTCATAACGACGATGAACAGAACGGCCACCAGCCCCATAGACTCGCGATGAGGAAACAGATCCGGCACGGCGGAGGTGACGGCGGCGACCCCTGCGGCCACGCTCACCGCGACCGTCAAGACGTAGTCGATCATCAGGGCGGCAGCCGCCGTCAAAGCCGGAATATCGCCCAGATTCGACCGGGCGACCGTATAGGCGCCGCCGCCTTCCGGATACTCATAAATGATTTGGCGATACGAGACGGTCAGAACGGCGACCAGAAACAGGATGGCTAAACTGACGGGGATCGACCAGGCGATGGCGGCCGTTCCAGCCAGGATAAGGACCAGCAGAATCTCTTCCGTGGCATAGGCGACGGAGGAAATGGCATTGGAAGAAAAGATTGCGAGGGCCAGGGTCTTGGAAAGGCGTTCATCGGCGGCCTGCGCCGTCTTGAGCGGCAAGCCGACGAGCCAGCGTTTGACGAGCATATCGGCGCATTATCGCACAAAAACATCCCGAGATCAGGAGGAGCGTTGCACCGTCCCCGTTGCTGCCGGTGTCTGCTGGAATCGTGTCGGTTGAACTC
>DATFFC010000140.1:0-19535 GCA_035250505.1 Nitrospiraceae bacterium
GATCACCACCGCGCTGTGCTGCTCGCTAAAACGCCCGAGGGTTATGCCAATCTTTGCCGGGTGTTGTCCGCACGCCACTGCGAATCCTCCTTTGATTTCATCCGGACGGTAGCGAACCATCGGACAGGGTTGATCCTCCTGACGGACGATCAGCCGGCGCTCCAAGCCTGGTCTCAAGACTCGCCCCAGGATCTCTATGTTGAATTAACGCCGGGACCGGCCATGCACGACGCATTGGCCTTCAGCCGCCGACGGCACCTGCCTCCTGTCGCCACGAACCGCGCACATTTTGTCCGACCGGATGAATTCGCCGTCCACCGTCTGCTTCGCACGATCGCGCTCAATACGACCCTCTCTCGTCTGCCGGCCGAGGCCTGCTGCGCACCTACTCACTGGCTCATGCCGCCGGCGGCCATGCAGGCGCAGTTTCCTCATGTTCCCGAAGCGCTCGACCATACGGTCCGGATCGCCGAGGCCTGCCATACCGATTGGAGCTTTCGCGAGACGATCTTTCCGGCCTTCCGACGGCTTTCCAACGACGACGCCTTCGCCTTGCTGCGCGAGAAAAGTTACACGGGGGCTCGTAAGCGGTACGGAGCAATTTCTCCCGAGATTCGCCGACGCCTGGAGTACGAACTCGCGCTCATCTCACGCAAAGGCTTCGCTCATTATTTTCTCATTGTCGAGGAGATCGTCCGGCAGGCGCCGCGCACGTGCGGCAGAGGATCGGTCGCCGCCTCGATCGTCTCCTATTGTTTGGAGATCACCCATGTGTGTCCGATCCGCCATAAGCTCTTCTTTGAACGATTTTTGAACCCCGGCCGGAACGACCCGCCGGACATCGATATCGATTTTCCTTGGGACGAACGGGATGACATTATCGAGGGAGTCTTCGAGCATTACGGAACACAGCGAGCCGCCATGGTGGCCAACCAAAATACGCTCGGCCTCCGAGCCGCCATCCGCGAAGTCGCCAAAGTACACGGCATCCAGCCGGCCGAGATCGGCCGAGTCTCTTCGCTGATTCTGCGGCGAAAAGAGTTTCTGTGGTTCGACGAGACGCCGACGGCACGGGCGTGGGCCGATCGGCTCAGCAAGGAATTGCGCTTGTCGAACCCATGGCCGCTCATCATTCGTTCGGCCGTTCAAGTCCAGAACCATTTCCGGCATCTGTCCGTCCATTGCGGCGGGGTCGTCATTGTGCCGGACGAGATCCGGCGCTATGTTCCCGTGGAAATCGCCGCCAAGGGGGTCCAGGTCATTCAATGGGAGAAAGACCAAACGGAAGAAGCCGGCCTGGTCAAAATCGATCTGTTGGGCAACCGGTCATTGGCCGTCATTCGCGACGCGCTGGCCGCCATCGCGTGCAACACCGGCCGCACGATCGACTATGCGGCCTGGGACCCATTGGCCGATCCGGCCACGCAAGAGCTCATCCGGCAAGGCGACACCATCGGCTGTTTCTATATCGAATCGCCCGCCACCAGGCTCCTGCTCAAAAAACTCTGGGGCGGCATGCCGGCGGAGCGGCGCGCGCGGCTCGACGTCTTTGACTATCTCGTCATGGTGTCGTCGCTAGTCCGCCCGGCGGCCAATCATTTCGTCGATGAGTTCATCCGGCGCGCGCAGGGACAGTCTTCTCCCCCCTGGCATCCGCGACTCGAATCCATCCTAGAGGACACTCACGGGATCATGGTGTACCAGGAAGACGTGACGAAGGTCGCCATGGCTCTGGCCGACTTTTCGGTGGAAGATGCGGACCAGCTCCGAAAGGTCCTGAGCAAGAAGCACAAGGCCAAACAGCTGCGCGATTATTATCATCAATTTTGCGAGGGCGCAGCGAGGAACGGCGTATCGGGTCAGGTCATCGCATTGATCTGGGACATGATCATGAGCTTCGTCGGCTACAGCTTTTGCAAACCGCATTCGGCCAGTTACGCGCAAGTCTCATTCAAATCGGCTTACTTGCGCGTGCATTATCCGGCGGAGTTCATTGCGGCCGTCATCAGCAATCAAGGCGGCTTTTATTCCACCTTTGCCTATCTCTCCGAAGCACGCCGGATGGGACTCTCCATTCTGCTTCCGGACGTGAACGCCAGCGACTGGGTCTATACCGGTCACGGTCGCCTTGTGCGCATGGGCCTCATGCAAGTCAAAACGCTGCCCGAGTCGCTGGGAAAACGCATCGTGGAAGAGCGACACAAGAAAGGACGCTTTCGATCGTTCCAAGATTTCCTCGAGCGCATCAAACCCGAGTCGGCTGTGACGCGGACACTCGTGCGGGCCGGCTGCTGCGATTCCCTGGCAGGTGATCTCACGCGCCCCGCGCTTCTCTGGCGACTCTATGCCCGCGAGCACGCCCGGTCCCCTCTTCCGATCCCCGAAGACTATCCCTCATCTATCAAGCTCGCCCATGAGCGAGACACGCTCGGATTGCTCGCCAGCCGGCATCCCTTGGAGCTGTATGCCGATGCCCTACAGCGGCTCCCTCACATCTCCGGCTCGGTCATGGCGCGTTACGTAGGCCACACCGTCACCATGGTAGGTTGGTTGATCACGGAGAAATTTGCCGAGACCAAGCAGGGCCTGCCGATGGAATTTGCCACATTCGAGGACACCACCGCACTGTACGACGCCACCTTGTTTCCCGATGTGTATCGACGGTGCTGCCATCTGCTGTCCACCGACTATCCCTTCGTGTTGCGCGGCCTGATTGAGGAGCATTATGGAGTCGTGACATTGACGGTTCACGACCTCCGGATTCTTCACGCCGCCCCTCGTTCTCATGACAACAATGCCCTGTCACAGTCTTTATGCCCATGGTATGGTGACACATGGGACGACGAGCGCCGGCCAGATCCGCCGCAGAGTTCCTGCCTTCCACTGTAACCGTGCCTGCGTTGCGCGCCGCCGCCGAATCCTGCACCGGCTGCGACCTCTACCAGCGCGCGACCCAGACCGTTTTCGGCGAAGGAGCGCCGCACGCAAAGGTCCTGTTGGTGGGAGAGCAGCCGGGAGACCAGGAAGATCGAGCCGGCCATCCCTTCGTGGGGCCCGCGGGGAAAATTCTCGATAAGGCGCTGGCAGAGGCCGGGATCCTACGCGATGACGTCTACATCACCAACGCGGTGAAACATTTCAAATGGGAACCGCAAGGCAAGCGGCGCAAACACAAGAAGCCGTCGGCCGGCGAAATCGCAGCCTGCCGTCCGTGGCTGGAAACCGAACTCAAAGCCGTGCAACCCCGTATTGTAGTGTGCCTCGGCGCCACTGCGGCGCAATCGATGTTCGGCAAAGTCGTTCGCCTGAACGAGGCTCGCGGCCGATTTCTTGAAACACCATGGGCGCCGGTCGTCATGGTCACGGTCCACCCCTCCGCGATTCTCCGGCATCCGGACCGGTCCCAGCAGGAAGCAGAGTACCGGCAATTCGTCCAGGAGTTGATGCTCGTGCACCGCAACCTTCTCGAACGCTCGCCATAGCCCTTACCGCTCATGCCCGCGCCGAACTCCGATCTCCATGGCAGCGCTCCTGATGCAGCGGATACCTGTCTCCTCATCATCGACATGATCAACACTTTCGACTTCGAAGATGCCGATAAATTCTTCCCGGCGGCCCTGCACACGGCGGAGCGGATCGCCCGACTCAAGGAAAGAGTGACGGCCCTGGGCATTCCCACCATCTATGTCAATGACAACTTCGGCAAATGGCGAAACGATTTTCGCAAACTGCTGGACTACTGCCTGACAAGCCGGTGCAGAGGACAATCCATCGCGCAAATACTTCGCCCGCACGAAGATGATTACTTTGTGCTCAAGCCGAAGCATTCCGGCTTCTTCGCGACGCCGCTGGAACTCCTCTTGAAGTTTCTGGGGACCAGGCGGCTGATCCTGACCGGAATGGCGGGCGACAATTGCGTGCTTCACACCGCCGCGGACGCCTACATGCGGGATTTCGCTATCTGCGTGCCTTCCGATTGCACCGTCTCGCTCGACCCCGAGTCCAACGACTCGGCGCTCGGCAACATGAAAGCGACCCTTAAGGCCGATATTTCCATATCCAGCGCCATCCGATTGGACAAAAATGTCGCCGGACTCGCGTCGTGAAACGTTGCCTGCTCAACATGCTTTTAGTACCGATACGTCAGCTCGATCATATGCAGATCCACTCCGCGGGTGTCGGTGCCGTAAATGGTGCCGTCGGAATAATGTTGAAACCGATAGCCGAAGCCGAACCGCCCAAATGGCACAACGCTCGCGCCGGCCGTCGCTACGAACTGGAACGGCCCGCCAAGATCGTGTCGCCCAAAATCATGCGCGCTGATGAGGGCGCCCCCGAGGCCCGCGTCAATGGTGAACCGGCCGTCCTTCGTACCCAGAGCGAGAACGGGCGCAACGGAACTGACCAATGCGACCTTCTCCAATGCGGACAGTGCCCCGGCGCTCGTGATGAGTCTGGTCCCGATCCCCCAGCCGCTCGCCGAATACCAACTCCACGGAAGGCGGAAGACGCCGAACAGATCCGCGCCGACAAAATCCTCCCGCATTTGCTCGCCGAGGGGAGACTCGCCCTTGATGCTGATCCCACCGCGCAGTCCCACCGCCATTAACTCCCTCTCAGCACCGTACCCGAGTCCGGCTGAGGTGGAGCACAAGACCAGAAGTGCCGTGATCATCCGGGAGAGCTGCCGGCGAAATCGCATTTTCCTATGTTTGCGACAAGGCATCATGAGGCTCATGTCCTGTTCACCGAACGCCCCGCCGCCGGGTATTGGCCGACGCATCAGCCGAGAGAGCGGCTCAAATCAGCGTGCTGATTTTCGCGGTGTCCCGAACGAGGAGGGTTCGGAAGCGCAGGAAGTCACGGCCCCGGCTCATTTCTGGCGGACGGCCCATAGAGCCGATACAACATGACTCCTGCTCCTGCGGCGATGAGAATGCCGGCAACCACTCGAGCGACGAAGCTCAACGGGCCTATGACGATCTCATACAGCCGCGGAAGAGCAAGCGGAGCCGCCACCGCCAACGCCAGGGCAACCATATGAATACGGAGGTAGATCGGTTCGCCGGGTTTTCGCATAGATCATTCCGAGTGTACGAGTTCGAAGAGGAATTATTCTAGTGGCTGTCGCCCACCGGACTGATCCAGGCGTCAGCCTTGGATAGCCTGCTTCGTTTCTTCCAGATGTTTCGTCAGGTAGGTCATGAAGGGCGTGCCGCCCGTGCCGACGGTGGTAGGGTTACTCGCATGAGCTTGGTGTTGGCGGAAGATATAACGTTCGGCGTAGCCGACATGAATTTCTCTGAACTGTCCCAACAGATCCACGCAGGCACAATATGCCTTCCAGAGTCGCGGGTTCTTGTGCCGCCGATCATGTACATAGCCGTACAGGAGCGGTCGCTGATGCTCATCCACCCGTTGTTCCAATGCGGCGACAAAAGCCCGATGGCGAGGCGGCATATACTCTCTCATTTCCAAAAGATATTGCGTGAGCGGATCGTCGGCATGCCGGATTCCTAACCCTGCATCAAGGGCCGGAACGATGGAGCTCTGGGCGCCCGTCTCTCCGCGAAACAGTTGCGGCTTTTCTTGATAGGCAGCGACTCCTTCGTATACCAGTCCGTCCGGGAGGGCCGGACTGTTCTTCCAGCCGTGGATATAAGGCCGCACGCGGCTGTAATAGATATAGGGATCGCACCGCTCCGGCATCCGCAGCAGTGTCTCTCGCATCGCTTCTTGCGCCGACGCGAGAGCCATCAAGCCCCGTAGTACATCATCCTCTTTGTTTTGCTGAACGGCATTCTGCGCCTCTACCAAGGCTTTGAGCGCTGGTCCTGCTTCCGCTTCTATTTCAATATGGACGAGCACAAACCACTCTTCGTCAAGGCCGCCGAGGAAATTTTGCTGGAGTACGATATTGCTTAACTCGATCGGTCTCCCGGGGTCGAGTCGCCGCCAGTTGTGCAGCGCGTAGGACGCATAGGACAACACGGGTGGTCGACCAAGTTGGCGGGCGACTTCGTACCAAGGCCGGGCTAGGGCCGACGGTAGGCTCACCGCCGGATGATCCGGGTCTTCCCAGACATAGGCGTGCCCGGCAAAAGACAATGTCCGCATCACACAACGGAATTTATCGAGGCCCCAGTCATCGGCCACAGGGCCCATGATCTCCGCGCGATCTTGAATCAAGCGGCGGAATTGGCGGGCCGTGAGAAGCTTCGGCAACTCCGTGCCGATGTGACCCAGAATGGGTTCCTCGGCCAGGTGGTCTAAAGGATCGGTCGCCGGAAGGAACCCCCGCTCGGGCGAAATATCAAACTCAGCGAGAGCAAGTGGCGCCGGAGCGGAAGACTTCATGACAGGCCGAGCAGCTGATAAGGAATAAGGAACTTTCTCTCACTTTACCACACAGGGGCACGGTCGCAAGTATCAGAGGCATTGCAACTCGGAAAATCCTTCCTTTTCTCCTCACCTAAACGGTGTAGGCAAAATTCTCCTTGGCGGGAATGGTGACACCGGTTTCCCTTTCCTACAATGAGGAATCTCCTCACGCATCGCCGGAAAGCTTGTTCGCTTTATGAAACGTTCATCTCCATCAAGCGCGAGATCGCCGCCAGAAACCGCGGCGCGCGAAGGAGAACCCGTGTGCAACGCCCGCAACAACAGCTCGGACCAGTAAAGAGGTGCAACCATGATCTGGAAAACAAGACAGAGCCATACCCTGCTGAGATTGGCGATGATCGCCGTGTTGGTTTTGATGTGGAGTGGCGTCGCCCTAGCCGGCCCAACTTGGGTGGACGACGTCTGGAATATGGTGATGTTCGAGAAGGCCAGCTATCCGGGATCGGACTTCGACCCGTATCTCCAGAAACTGGGCAGGATTCGAACCGGACTGGATCGAGATGATCAGCGCATCGCCAAGATAGAGACGGACGGCTTCCTCAAGATGCTGGCTGACCGGAAACACGGCATCAACGATGTCGCGGCGGATGAGATCTACAATTTTGTCTTGAGCGTGAGGCCTGCCGAGTCGAGCGATTCGACCGCCGCAACTTCACCTATCGAGTTGGGTCCCGAGACTGAACGCCCGATCAGCGTGCCGGATCACACGATCAATACGCCGTATCAAGGCGGGAAGCCTTGCGGATCGGAAGGCTGTGATTACTGGCTCGATGACGTCTACGACCCAGGCGCCGCGGGGTGATGAAGCATACAAAGGAACTCTTCAGTTTGAGGAACAAAAGAATACCGCGTGGCCTCTGCGTCCAGCAGGGGCCGCGCGGAAAGCCAAGTCGTCGTGTTGTCACGAAATCATCAGGCGACTCGGCTGACGAACGGCGGGCGGGCTCGGTCCCGTCATCATGCGGTGGATAGTGGAGAGCCGTTCTGTCAAGCCGGGTAGTCTCCGAGCGCTCCTATAAAACTGCGTCGAAACGCCGCAATGCCGTCGCGCTCTTTTCAGTACTGTCACTGATTGGCATTAGCGCGATGCCGGCGACCTCACCGCCCATCCGTTCCATCCGAGTCTCGGCCGACGGTGCACTCTCCACCCTGATGTAGCTCTTTCGAATTCTCGACGAATCACCAATCACGATAGGGAACGGTTGAGGACCGTGTAGTCCATTTGGTGATACACTTATTGCTCAAGTACGAAGATACCGAACTCATAGCTAAATCAGTATTAGGAGTTGGTCCCACGATAATTTCCTCTACCGGAAACGTCAATGTTCAGATGACAAGATGATTGGGACATTAGGAATTAGCATAGATTTTCCAGCACGCATTCTCCACCGGGAATCGTCCACAGGTAATGGCTCAGATATCAATCGCCATTCCCTCTCTTCTTTGAAACATGAATCCTTAAGTGTCGGGGCTATCTGTACGAACTTGGCAAGGAATCTATCTAGTTCAGTTACATATGGAACTTCCTGTGAATCCGTTGCCATAGGGTCATTTAGTATTTTTGGCAAAGTTTCATTGATAAGATCGTTTAACACCTTGGCCTGGACATGATAATCGTAAATGCATGGTCTAATGGAAAATCCTTGTTTCGAGGCGTGCTGTTTTAGCAGCATGCTGTTAAAGCCTACGCTGAAGCCACATCCCTTGGAACAATACCCCCGCCACTGGCCTAGTGAATCGCCCACTTCCGAAAAGGACGCAACAAACACATTGATGCGTGATACCTGCTTCATTCCATCTCTAAAGATTTTCAGCCATTGGCGTTCTTTCTGGGATTGAGACTGCTGCTCTATTGTCCATGTCATACTCTCGGCAAGGTGAACTGAATGATCGAATTCTTTCGAGTCATTGAGGTAATGGATCTTTGTGGCCCAAATTGACTTGCTCTCAATTATGTCAATGAGCGAACTGCCACTCGTGTAGTGATATAGAACCTTTGGTAGCGAGTCGGTCATTTGTACATCCATAGGTTGGTTCCATGGCACCGTTCTAGTGCATTCAGGGATCGCCAAATAGTTTCGCTGAACAATGCAGATATCAGAAGGGTCACAAGAGATTCAACGGCATGATAATCGCCGGCCGTTCGAGTGGGTATTGAGCATCTAGGCCGCAGCCGTCTGGGCGGTGGTGCCTGCGACGTTGTGGGCGAGCTGATGCTGGTGTGCGAGGAAGGAGAACCAGGGAGGCCCGGCCGACCAAGCCTGTTGAATCAGGCATGGTCGGATCGGAAACCTCCACATTCCGATGTGGGGGATGGGGGGAGCCGCAGCGGTTCTCCTTCCCGCTACAGCAGCACAGCGAGCACACGGGGAGCAGGCACCCACTGACCAGGCGGCATTCCGAGGTCACTTAATCGAGTATGGAAGGCTTAGTGCGGTCGACGCGTAGTGCTGAGCAGGGCGGGACAGGGGCGGCGGGATATTCATACTGAAGTCATTCTAAGTAACAAAGCGGGACCAACCAACGCATGACGGCGCCACCCGAGTTGCACGCCGTTCGTCATCCGAGGCTCATGCAGGATAATGATGGATGGATTCCCGCCTACGCGGGAATGACAAGAATGTTGTGTCGCCCCGGTTATTCAGGATCCATTACACATTGAACCGGAAGTACACCACATCTCCTTCTTTGATCACGTATTCCTTCCCCTCGAGCCGGAACAACCCCTTTTCCTTCACCTTCGCCTCCGACCCGCAGGCCACAAGTTCATCGTAATGGTAGACCTCGGCGCGGATGAACCCTCGCTCCATGTCGGAGTGGATCTTTCCCGCCGCCTGCGGCGCCGTTAACCCTTTCCGCAGCGGCCATGCGCGGGACTCGACCTCGCCGGCCGTGAAGAATGTGATGAGGTTCAGAAGGGTATAGGCCTCACGCGTGAGGCGCACGAGGCCCGACTCTGTAAGGCCCATTTCCTTGAGGAAGTCCGCGCGTTCTGATTCAGGCAAGGACGAGAGTTCCGCTTCGAGCTGCCCACAGATCGTGACGACTCGCGCGCCGCGTTTCTCGGCAAACTCACGCACCGGCTTGACCATCGCCTCGTCTGCGTGAGCACCTTCCGACACGTTGGCGACAAGCAAGACCGGCTTGGCGGCCAATAACTGGCATTCATCGAGAATCGCCCGTTCTTCAGGTGAATAGGACAAATTCCCCAGCCATTCACCCTTGTCGAGCAGACCCATCAGACGTTGGACGAAGCCGAGTTCCATCGCCGCCTTCTTATCGCCGGCCCTCACTTTCTTTTCGACCCGCTGCTTGCGACGATCGAGGGTCTCGAGGTCGGCGAGCATGAGCTCGGTTTCGATCGTGCCGATATCGCGAATCGGATTGACGCCGCCGCCCACATGAACCACATCGCCACTCTGAAAACAGCGCACCACGTGCAGCAATGCATCCACTTCCCGGATCTGGGCGAGGAATTGGTTGCCGAGTCCTTCCCCGGTGCTGGCGCCTTCAACTAAGCCGGCGATATCCCGCACTTCGAGCGTACTTGGTGTCTTCTTCTTCGATTTGAAAATTTCGACGAGCCTTTCCACCCGCGGGTCCGGCACCTGGGCGATGCCCACATTCGTCTCAACGGTCGAAAATGGATAATTGGCCACGACCGCCCCTGCGCCGACGAGCGCATTGAACACGGTCGTCTTCCCGACGTTCGGCAACCCGATCATGCCGCAACATACACCCATGCTCTTACCTCAATGAGCCGTTAGGAATCACTGCCCTGTTCCCGCACATTGTCCCGCACATTAAATTGATTCATGGCCGCAGCCGCCCCCCGATGAATCAGAACCTCGAGCGCGTCAACGGCTCGATCCACACAAGGCTCGATCACATCCAATTCCGCCCGTGTCACCCGTTCGAGCACATACTCGGCCGAATCCAGTCCTCCGGAAGGCCGACCGATGCCGACCTTCACCCGCACGAATTGGCCGGTTCCCAACACGTCAAGGATCGACCGGATCCCGTTATGTCCTCCATGGCCGCCGTTCTGCTTGATGCGGAGGCGACCTGGTTCCAGGTCCAGATCGTCGTGGACGACCACCAGCCCGTCAATGTCCAGGTCGAGTTCGCGCAGCAATCCTTTGATGGGAGTTCCACTGAGATTCATCCAACCAAGCGCCCCGGCGAGTTCGACCGGTTCGGAGCCCAGCCGGCCGCTTCCTCGTATCGCAGTGCCTTGTCGAATGAGATGAATCGACCAACGGTGGGCGGCGCGCTCGACGACCCACAGGCCCGCATTGTGACGCGTCCGGGCGTAGGCGGCGCCGGGATTGCCCAGTCCAACGATGAGATGCAATGCTATTTCTTCTTCTCCGGCTCCTTCTTTTCAGCTTTCGGAGCCGCCGCTGCTTCCTTCTTTTCTCCGGCCTTCGCCTCCCCGGCTGCAGGCGCAGCAGCCTTCGCTCCTTCCGCCGGCACGGCTTCAGCAGCGGCTTTCCCTTTGGCCACAACCTCCGGCTCTTTTGCGGCTTCAGGACCGGCCGCTCCGCTCGTCAACAAGGCTTCCAGTTTGGCCTCCGACATCGGCGCCGCAACACTGACCACCATCTGGTCCGGGTCGTCCAGGAACCGTACCCCTTCACGTCGGGCAACTTCTTTCAGATGGATTCCTTGATTGATCCCCAGGTGCGATGCATCCACGTCGATGAAATCGGGAAGCGCCGGGGGCAGGCATTCAATGTGGAGTTCCCGCATGTTGTGGTGGAGGATGCCGCCTTCCTTGACTCCCGCCGGCTGTCCACCAGTCAAGTGGACCGGCACCTTGACCCGAATCGGCTTGTCCATCAAGACCTCAAAGAGGTCGGCATGGAGAACCTGCCCCGTGATCGGGTCGAGCTGATAGTCCCGCAATAAGGCGATTCGTTGGGCACTCGCGCCAGCCCCGTTCACGGTGAGCGAAATCAGCGCCGTCGTCCCTGCATGCGATCGGAGGATTTTCACCAGATCATCGGGGTTGATGGTCAACAACAGACACTCGCTCTGCCCATACAACACCGCGGGGACTTTGCCGGAGCGACGCAACTGGCGTGCCGGGCCCTTGCCGACGCCCCGTCTTATCTCGACTACCAGATCAAACTTCATCGCAATCCTCCCTGACGGCTGGACCGGTCTCGGACGGTCATACAAATAACGAACTGACTGATTCGTCTTCATGAATGCGCCGGATGGCTTCACCCAAGAGCGGCGCAACGGACAACACATGGAGCTTCGGGCATCGTTCTTCCTTCCCGCGCAATGGAATCGTATCGGTCACGATGACCTCGGTCAAACAGGACTGTAGGAGGCGGTCCAGTGCCGGTCCGGAGAGTACCGGATGGGTGCAGCCGGCCCACACTTCGCGAGCGCCTTTTTCATAACAAGCCTGTGCCCCCTGCACGATCGTACCTCCGGTATCAATCATGTCATCCAACAGCAACGCGCTCTTTCCCTGTACGTCGCCGATGATGTTCATGACCTGGGCTTGGTTCGGCCCTTCGCGCCGCTTATCGATGATCGCCAGGTTGGCCTGCAGCCGTTTCGCAAACGCGCGCGCGCGCTCCACTCCCCCTGCGTCCGGAGAGACGATGACGAGATCGGCTATTTTTCGTTTCGTGATGTAGTCCATGAGCACCGGCAGGGCATACAAGTGGTCCACCGGGATGTTGAAGAACCCTTGAATCTGTCCGGCATGTAGGTCCATCGTCAGGACTCGGTCCGCACCGGCGGTGGTAATGATGTCCGCGACCAACTTGGCGGAAATGGGCACGCGCGGCTGATCTTTTCGGTCCTGTCGTCCATAGCCGAAATAAGGAATGACCGCGGTGATCCGGTTCGCCGAGGACCGTCTCAGCGCATCGATCATGATCAGCAATTCCATGATCGAATCGTTGACCGGCGCACAACAGGACTGGGTGATGAATACGTCGGCGCCGCGGACATTTTCTTCTATTTTGACTCGGACTTCTCCATCGCTGAACGAAGAGACCGTCGCCTCACCGATATGAATGTCCAGGTATTCGCAAATGGCGAGGGCGAGCGCAGGATTAGCACTTCCCGAGAAAAGTTTCAGCTCCCTGGTCATGTGTCCCTCGGACGCTTAAGGTGTGCCGACGCAGCAGGCCTATCCGGAAAGCGTGAACCAATCGCTTCAAGCGGCGGGCATGGGTGGGTGCCCCGTTACCTCGATCGCACGACCGTCAGACTGAATCAGTCGGAAGGAAAGAAATTTATCGGAAAGGTACGCAACTTGTCAACCGAGTCCGGGACAGGGACAAATGTATCTGTCTATCGGCAGAGGAGCGGCTGCCGACAGGTCTCGACGAGAAAGACTTTGCACCGCTGATCGCGGCTGAACACGGCCTGGGCCCGTGAGGCCCGTGCTTGGTCGCGAAAAATGCCGAACACGGTGGCGCCGCTGCCGGACAGCAACGCCATGTCCGCCCCCTCGGCGACCAAAGCGCCCTTAATCTCGCGGAGAATCGGATGGGGACCATAGACCGGCTCTTCGAAATCATTCGCTGCGGCCTCGATGATGCCCGGCCATTTGAGAACCGGTTCCCACTCGAGACGTTTTGCCGACTCATGGATCTGGGGCACCGCTTGGCGGGATGATGCGAGTTGCCTGTATGCCCACGCGGTATCGACGGCAAATCCCGGGTTCACCAACAGGACCCAACGCCCCTCTTCAAGCTCCGTCGCCTGAACTCGCTCTCCCCTTCCCGTCGCGACCGCCGTGGGCGCGGCGAAGAAAAACGGCACGTCGCTTCCGAGCACTTGACCGATATCCTCCATGGCCGAGCGAGACCAGCCCAGGGCAAGCGCATGATTGAGCGCGAGGATAGTCGCGGCCGCATCGCTGCTGCCGCCTCCGAGGCCGGCGCCCATGGGAATGCGTTTCTGAAGTTCGATGCTCAGCCTGACTCGATGGCCCGTCTGTTCGAGCATGAGGGCGGCGGCGCGGAAGACCAGATTGGATTGGTCCACGGGTAGGGTCACATCATCGCATCGCAAATCAACGCCGGGCGAGTCGGCCGGATGTATGGCAATGCGCAGATCGTCGTAGAGCGCCACGGTCTGCATCAGCGACCACACGTCATGGTACCCGTCCGGCCGGCGGCCGAGGATCCGCAGGATGAGATTGATTTTGGCTGGAGCTTGAACGTGGATGTGAGCGGGCTTTACCTGCGTAACACCGGACTGCAACTAATCGCGCCCTCCCTTGATTTCATATTTCTCGAGCCGATATCGGAACGACCTGGTATTTAAGCGCAGCAGCCGCGCCGCCCGCTTCTTGACCCATTGGCTCCGTTCCAGCGCCTTGAGAAGAAGCGTCTTTTCGATCGAGTTGATGAGCCCCTCCAAGTCCAATCCCTCCTCAGGCAGATCGGTGGACAGGGCGGCCTGCTGCGGCGACACGGTCTTGTGCAGCCATCCGCGAATATCCGCCTCCGTGACGGTGTTCCCTGAGCTGAACGCGACGACCCGTTCGACCACGTTCTCCAACTCCCGTACGTTGCCCCTCCATTCATGAGCCAGCAGCACCCGCATGGCTTCCTGCGTCATGGTGGCCATCGGTTTACCACTTTCCCGAGAAAATTTCTCCAGAAAATGTGTCGCCAACAGAGGGATATCGCCGCTGCGCATGCGCAACGGCGGAAGCTTGATCGGGATCACATCCAGTCGATAGTAAAGATCTTCTCTAAACGCTCCCTCCGCCACGGCCTTTTCCAAGTCACGGTTCGTGGCCGCGACGATCCTGACGTCCACTTTGACGTCCTGCGTGCCGCCGACCCGGCGAAACTCCCGTTCTTGAATCACCCGAAGCAGCTTCACCTGAATGGCCGGCGTCGTATCTCCGATCTCATCGAGAAAAATCGTGCCTCCGTTCGCCACTTCGAACAACCCGGCCTTGTTCGAAACGGCTCCCGTGAAAGAGCCTTTCATATGGCCGAACAGCTCGCTTTCCAGCAACGTTTCGGGGACGGCGCTGCAATTCACCGTCACGAACGGCAGTTGGGCGCGGCAGCTGTTGTAATGAATCGCGCGCGCCACGAGTTCCTTACCGGTCCCGCTTTCGCCGCCGATCAGCACATTGCTCTTGGAATCCGCGACTCTCTTGATGACCTCAAAAACCTTTTGCATCGCCTCGCTTTGCCCGATGATTCGGGAAAAGGAGGATTGGCTGGCCATCTCGCGCTTGAGCAAGGTGTTCTCAGTGGACAGGCGGCGCCGCTCCAACGCGTTACGGATAATGAGTTGGACCTCATCCACCTGGAACGGCTTAGTCAAGTAATCGTAGGCGCCATGCTTCATGGCGTCCACGGCCGAGTCCGCGGACGCGAAGGCCGTAATCATGAGCACGACGGTTTCCGGTGAGCAGGCTTTGACGGCCTTGAGGACCTCCAAGCCGTCCACATTCGGCATCCGCAGATCGGTGATGACGAGGTCGAATAACTCCTTGTGAATATGCCCGATCGCCTCCTCGCCGTCTGCCGCGCCGGTCACGGCATAGCCCGCGCGCTTCAGCATAATGGTGAGCACATCCCGCATACTCTGTTCATCGTCTACGACTAGAATCTTTTCCACGGTTCCCTTCCCTCGTACCATGGCCGCGCGCCGCCTTCCGCCGTCCGCGGCAAGCACACGACAAATTTCGATCCCTGCCCGACTTCACTCTCGACCTTGACCCATCCTCCGTGCAGATCGACGATGCGATGTACCTGTGCCAGCCCGAGTCCCGAGCCTTCCTTCTTCGTCGTAAAGAAGGGGAGAAAAATCTTGTCGAAATTCTGTTTGGGGATGCCCTCGCCGGTATCCTGAAAGCTGACTTCCAGGACATCCGTGCGGGATCCCATCACGTCGACCTGTCTCACCCCGGTGGCAATCGTGAGCCGGCCGCCGGCAGGCATGGCATCGAACGCGTTGGTGGCAAGATTCCAGAACACTTGTTTGAGCTGATCCTGATCCACTTGTCCGGCCAGCGGATCCTTCGCCATCGCAACCGACATCGTCACGCGCTGGCGTGTCCGAGCCTCATGTTGAATCAGATCTAGCGCCTCGGCAAGCACTTTGTTCAAATCGTGCTCTCGCAAATGGAGCGCCGGCGGGCGCGCATACTGCAGGAACTCCGTAATAATGTTGTCCAACCGTTTCGCTTCGCGGATCGCGATGTCCATCAAACGCCGGCTCGTGTCGTCGCCCCGGACATCGGCCCGTAGCATCTGCATCGCGCCGGCCAATGCCCCGAGCGGATTCCGTATCTCATGCGCCATCCCGGCGGACATTTCGCCGAGCGTAGCCAGCCACTCACGGCGCCGCATTTCCTCTTCCATGTCCCGGATCTGCGTCAGGTCCTTGAACACCCCCACGAGCCCGGTCTGCTTGCCTTGCTCGTGAAACGGAGACACCGTCATGCCGAGAATGAGCCGGCTGCCGTCGGTTCGCTTGCATTCGACTTCGAACCGCACGGA
Organism: Nitrospiraceae bacterium; assembly: GCA_035250505.1. Classification (GTDB taxonomy): domain Bacteria; phylum Nitrospirota; class Nitrospiria; order Nitrospirales; family Nitrospiraceae; genus DASSBQ01. Next base: position 15,909 of record DATFFC010000140.1, read on the forward strand.
CGCAATAGAGATCAAGGCCGCCTGGCCGGAGGTCACATCCGGATGCCAGTTGAACACCTCATGCCATAAGCGCCCCCTGACCTGGTCGGCATGGTAGCCGGTCGCCTCTTGGGCAGCCGGATTGAATGAGGTGATGCGTCCCTCCTCATCCGTCGTAAACACGCCGCTGCTGATGCTTTGTACGATGCTCTCGTGAAACAACTGCAAGCGGGAGAGCCCTCGTTCCTTTTCACGCAACGATTGGTCCGCCTGGCGTAACTGGTCCGCCAGCATCCCGCTTAGGAAGCCGACCGCGAGGAAGGCCAGCCCCGAGACCGAGAACGTTTGCATGGTTTCCGCATAACCCAGGCGGGTCGGTGCCAGCCAACCGGACAGCGGCATGAGCCCCTCAAGCTGAACCACAGTGACCGACGCCAACAGGATGGTGCAGACGCTTGCCGTCACGAGCCCGGCGCGGCAGCCCAAGACCAGGCTGGCTACCGCCACCGTCGTGACGTACAACACCGAAAACGGGCTTTCGATCCCGCCCGTCGACGCGACGAGGATGGTTTCGAGAATCAGATCGATGGACACTTGGAACCATGCGAAGACCGTCAGCCCCCGGTAATTCTGGAGGTGCCGCAGCAGGATCGCATACGCGATCGTGAGGATATACGTGACGATAATCAGGCCGTAAAAGGTGGGAACCCGCTCGCCTTTGGTGACCTGAAAGGCCAGCGACAAGCCGAGCAGGAGCGTTACCGCGGCGGCGCGAAGCCCCATGAGCCAATGAAGTTTGGTCTTCAATTCATCCATGCGTGCCGACTTTGGTGCGGGAGACCGGCGAAGGCCGCCTGGGAAGCGCTGCAGCGGCCTGATATCACTGGCCGGAGGCCGTGGTGACCGCTCGGCCTCCGATGCATCGATGACAGGAACCTGCTTTCGTGAGGCGCTAACCGGAGGTTACGGAGCGGCGACAAACGATGGAACGTCAACCCTATCCGATCGCCGATGCCATCGTGAAGATCGGGAGGTACATGGCAATGACGATGAATCCGATGATGGTACCCAAGACGACCATCATGATCGGTTCCAGCAGCGAGGTCATGGCGGCGACGGCTTGATCGACCTCGTCTTCATAGAAGTCGGCGATTTTCCCCAACATGGCGTCCAGCGCGCCGGTCGATTCGCCGACCGAAATCATGTGGGTCACCATCTTGGGAAATACCTGGCTTTTCGCGAGCGGTTCGGAGATGGTTTTCCCGCTGCTGATGCTGACCCGTGCCCCGAGAAGCGCCTCTTCGATGACCTTATTTCCCGAGGTCTTCGCGCAAATGCCCAGCCCCTCCAGCAAAGGCACTCCACTGGTGATGAGAGTCCCCAGCGTTCTCGTGAATTTGGCGACGGAAGCTTTTCGAATGATATCGCCGAAGATCGGCAGCTTAAGCAGCAGCCGGTCGATCACGATCCGGCCGTTGGTAGTCTTGTAGTACCGCTTAATGCCGTAGCTGATTCCTGCCAGCGCCGCCACGATGTAGACGATGTAGTTTTGAAAGAAATTGCTGATATCGATGACCAGCTGGGTTGGACCCGGCAGGCCGACTTTCCCTCCCGACATCTCCGCGAACATCTTCGCAAAGATGGGGATCACCCACACCATCAAGACGGAAATGACGATGACGGCCACCCCCAAAATCGCGATCGGATATACCATGGCGGATTTGATCTGCCCCTTGAGTTTCATGGCCTTTTCGATGTGCTTGGCCAGTCGGGTCAGAATCGTGTCCAGCAGACCGCCGACTTCACCGGCGTGAATCATGTTCACGTAGAGATCGTCGAATACTTTTGGATGCCTTTTCAGCGCGTCTGAGAACGTCGATCCGCTTTCGACGTGATTTTTCACGTCGGCCACCGTCTCTCTCAGCACTTTATTCTCGGATTGCGTGGCCAGAATATCGAGGCATTGGATCAGCGGAAGACCGGCATTGATCATGGTGCCGAATTGGCGGGTAAAGACGACTAGATCCTTATCCTTAAGGCCGCTGCCCAGGTTCAGTTTGAACTTGCCGCCTTTTCCGGCCCGTTCCTCCAGACTCGTGACGACAACCTGCTGCTTGCGAAGTTGCTCGACCGCCTCGTCACGGGTCTTTGCGGTGAGTTCACCCTTTTTAACGGCTCCCTGGCGGGTCCTACCGACGTACGCAAACGTACTCATGAGCTCTGCTCCAGCGGGGCGGCGTGCGCGCGTACTGGTCGTGGCGCGAGCATGAACGAAGTCTATAAGGCGACCCGGGTTCTGTCAAACGAATGCGCCAAATGCGTATGCGGGCCGTGCAGAGAAGTGCGCTGGCTAGGCGCCGCCGGCCGTGGCGCGCGCGTATCCGCGATACAGATAATGGAGGCCGGAGGATAAGGTCACCATCGCCATCACGTAAAGCAGCGGTTGAATGACGGATAAATCGATCCGGCGGGAGGCGAGAAAGACCACTAAGACCAACGTGGCCAATTGAATCAGCGTGGTGCCTTTTCCCAGAATCGTCGGAGAAATATCCACCTCGGTGTCGGTGAATTGCGCCACGACGGTGCCCAGCATAAGAATCAGGTCGCGGCTGACCACGAGGATCGTGACCCACAGCGGAATCAAATGCATGACGGAGAGCGTAATGAAGCCGGTCGTCAGCAACAGTTTATCGGCCAACGGGTCGAGGACCGCCCCCAACTGAGTTCGCTGATTCGCTACTCTCGCAATCGTGCCGTCCAGGCCATCGGTCAATCCGGCGATGAAGAGGACCATCAACGCGTAGTCATATTGCTCATAGACCAACAACCCGACGTACACCGGAATGAGCAGAATCCGAAGGATCGTCAGGCTGTTGGGAACATTCATGTACATGGAACTCGCTGCCGGCCCGTCGCCGGAACACGTCCGGTAGGAATGAAACCGGCATCATAGGAAGGGAATTCTACCTTGTCAACGACGGTTGCACTCCGGTGAGCCGCCCCCCTATAATCCCTGCGGATTTTCATTTTGGTGACGACCCGCACGGAGGTACGTATGAGTTCACTCCCTCTGCTCTTTAAGAAGGAGGGGTTGGTCGAGCGGCATCAGGTCGAAGGCGTTGACCCGAGCGACCGCTACTTTAACCGCGCGATTCTGGTCAATCGGACTGCCGGGGGATATTCAGCCAAGGTGACCTATGAAGCGCTCGCGGTAGAAGGGAAGGTGCACTCTACCGTGGCGGCGGCGGTGAAGGACGTCATCAGTCAGCTTCAGAATTTCGGGTTCCAAAAACTCCGCAGCAGAGCAAACTTCAAGGGCGCCCGCTACCTGGCCGAGAAAGAAACCTGGATCGAGTACCCAGACCCCGTTTAGCAAGCTGTAGAAAAACTATCGTACGTTGAGGTGCGCGAGGCGACGGAGAAGTCGCCTCACGTTTGCGCACGGGCGCGAGGTCCACGCCGCGCCGAATAAGGCGCGGCAAGCTTGTGGACGCCACCGAGTCGGTGAGCAACTGTCTTTGATATCAAGCAACATGATGTACCACTTGCCATGGCTGTCGATGTTTGAGTATGGCGTTGAGGATCGTCAGCAACTTGCGCATGCACGCGACGAGGGCGACTTTTTTGGCCTTGCCAGCTGCACAGAGC
>DATFFC010000141.1:0-7295 GCA_035250505.1 Nitrospiraceae bacterium
GCACAGCTCAGCCTGCAGCAGGTGGCGGTCGAAGCCACGACGCAGGCGTTCAGCAGGATTTTTGATACGACCCTCCTGAAAATGATTCAGTAATGGAGCATCCGGTCAAGGAAGACTGATCATGCTGGTCTTGACTCGCAGACGCGGTGAAGGAGTCACAATCGGTCCGGATATCCGGATCGTGGTGCTCCATACGAAAGGCGGCCAGGTCAAGCTCGGAATCGAGGCTCCGCCCGCCGTCGCGGTGCATCGGGACGAAGTGTACGCGCGCATTCAGGAGGAGAACCGAATGGCCGCCGAGACACGCGTGGTCCCGCTGGAAGCCTTTCGAGGGCTGGCAAAACGGTCGGGCCGGCGACAAGGTTGAACCACGACATGAAATTCGCATCTAGTCGATTCGGCGATCTCGAGGTCGATGATCGCGCCATCCTCACGTTCCCGACCGGCATCCTGGGCTTTCCCGAGCGGACTCGATACGTGATCCTTGATCACGATACCGACGCGCCCTTCAAATGGCTCCACTGCGTGGAGCAGCCAGATTTGGCGTTCGTGATCATCGATCCGGCTCTGTTCAAACCGGACTATCGGGTATCCCCGAGCCAAGACGCCTTGACCGAGATCCACGCCACAGAGAATCAAGATCTCGTCATTGCAGTCCTTCTCACGATTCCCTCTCACGATCCAGCCGGCATCACCGCCAATCTCCGCGGGCCGCTCATTATGAACCCGGAGTCACGGCTCTGCAAACAATTGGTGCTGTCCGAAGAGTGCCCCACCCGCTATCCCCTGTTCACGCCGGAACGAGTGTCCGCCCAGTTGCTCCAGAACACTGCGGTCTAACTCTTCACCCATATCTCCGCGCCTTCATTCTCCGCAGTTTCCTTCATAGGCATGATTTCGCGGTGCCGGCTCGTTCATTCCACTTCGAGGCCGTCCGGGCAGGGGAGCCGCGACTTTGCAGGTGAAGCCCGCTGGTGTATGGCGCGACGGCTCACGCGAGGCCCGGCCGTCCAAGGCTGCGCTTATCCAGGCCTGGGCGGACCGGAGACCCCCGCTGGGAGGGGGATGCCGCAGCCGGTCTTTCGTTCGCTACAGCAGCTAGACGAGGCTGTATGGCGCGAAAGCAGCGATCGCGGAATCACCCCGTTCGTCAGCCAAGGCTCCGCCTCTCTACCGCAGCGTGAGGAGCCTGCGCGGGGGGAACCCTTATCCGGGTGGGACACACAAGGAGAGTCATACAATTTCTGAGAAGGGAAAAAGAGAATCGTCTGGTTCGCCTGTTAGGAAGCTTTTTTGAGGCCGGAATAGCGTCGGAAGGTCTGCGCAAGCGCGTGGATCTTTTGCTCAAGCCGTTGGCAGAGACCGGGAGCGTCCGTCAAGTCACCAAGGTGTCCTGCTGTTTCGAGATCACCCGCCAGGGACATGACATCCGACGCGCACAGCGTGGCGGCGGTACCCTTAAGAGCATGGGCCGTGTACTCCAATTTTTCGCCGTCCCCGGAGCGGACGGCATCCTGAATGTCGCTCAGCATGATCAGATACCGCTCGAGAAAGAGATCGAGCAACTGTTTGAAGAGGTCGCGATCGCCCCCGATGTTGATCAGCATACGATCGGCATCAAACGAGTCTCCGACAGGCATGGGACGGTCGGCGAGCGCCGGATTCTGCCGAAGGCCGGGGACCGGCGCCGCCGAGACCCACCGCTCCAACACCGTGCCTAGCTGATGCGTCTTGACTGGTTTCAGGAGATAGTCGTCCATACCGGCAACCCGGCAACGCTGACGAGCCTCCTGCATGGCATTGGCCGTCAACGCGATAATCGGGATATGAGATGGAGCACGAGGAACCTCGGATGAGAGGTGGGCAGCCGCCGTACGTTCTCGTTCGCGGATCATCTTCGTCGTGTCATACCCGTCAAGTTCAGGCATTTGGCAATCCATCACGATGGCGGCGTAGACGCCCGTTTCCCACGCCTTGAGCGCTTCTCGGCCGTTGCTCACGACGTCGGGTCGATACCCGAGGCGCTCGAGCATGCGGGCGGTCAAAACCTGGTTCACTGGATTATCCTCCGCCACCAGCACTTTGGGCCGCCAAACATCGTGGGTGGGAGCGAGGGGCGCCGGTTCGACAACCGGATTTGGTTGCATGGGATCGGACACCGCCGGGCCTTCCGACGAGAGACCGAGCACCGCCTTGAGACAGGCCTGAAAAGGGTCATGCCGCACGGGCTTCGTCACATAAGCCGTAAATCCCGCCTTCCTCGCCCGTTCGGCCTGTCTCGGCTCGCTCAGGGAGATGAGCAGAATCACTCTGACAGCGGATGCGGCGTGATGGGCCCGCAGGTCGTTGGCGACCTCCAGTCCATCTCTATCGGACATCGATACATCCAAGGCCGCGACATCATAGGGCCTGCCGGCGGAATAGGCTCGTTCAATGGAGGCGATCGCTGCGTCGGCGTCGGAAGCGAGATCGGCCTGCATACCCCATCCGGATGTCATCTGCTGCAACAGCACGCCGGTGGAACGATTGTCGTCGACGATGAGAATGCGGTGTCCTGCCAGATCGGCCGGAGGCTTGATGGCCGCAGGCGGACGGAGTTGCTTCGCGAAGCGCACCGTACACCAGAACGTACTGCCTTTTCCGAGCTGGCTTTCGAGGCCGATGGAACCGCCCATCAGTTCGGTGAGTTGCTTGCAGATCGAAAGGCCCAATCCTGTGCCGCCGTATTTGCGCGTGGTTGAACTGTCGGCTTGGGTAAACGGCTGAAAGAGACGGGACTGCGTTTCCGGACTGATACCGATCCCGGTGTCGGCCACTTCAAACCGAATGTCGGCCGACTCTTCACGGTCCTGCTGGAGATGGACTTGCAGGATGACTTCTCCGCGCTCCGTGAACTTGACGGCGTTGCCGAGAAAGTTCGTCAAAATCTGTCGCAGCCGGCCCGGATCGCCACGCAGAGAAGTCGGGACGGAGGCGTGGACAAGCCCGGCGATCTCCAGTTTCTTCGCTTGCGCACGTTCCGCGAATTGACCGAGGACATCTTCAACGACCGTGCGCAGATGAAAGTCAATGCATTCAAGGTCCACTTTGCCTGCTTCGATCTTGCTACAATCGAGCACATCGTTGATCAGTGAGAGTTGGGCTTCTCCGCATTGCTGAATCGTCTGGGCGAACGATCGTTGCTCCGCAGACAGGGGAGTATCGAGCAGGAGACTCGCCATGCCGATCACGCCGTTCATCGGGGTGCGGAGTTCATGACTGATGGTTGCAAAAAAAGACGTCTTCGCGCGCGTCGCCGCCTGGGCCTCTTGCAGCGCCCGGTCCAATTGCCGATTGCTTTCCCGCAGATGGTCCGCCGTCTGGTTCAGCGCCCGGTGGGCGGCATGGATCTGCGTCATATCCGTGGCATAACCCCGGACGTGGCCATGGGTCTCCACGGGACAGAACATCCAGGCAAAGCAGGCGTCACCGACCGTGACGTTCTGGACCGCTACACGAGTTCCCGTGGACAGACATTGTTCGACGAGCCGAGGCAAGTCGGGCGGCAGGAGGTCGGGCCAACCGGAATCGTTGAACCCGAATTGCGAGAGTAGTGCGACCATCGCGGGATTGGCATAGATCATCTGCGCATGGCGGTCCAATTCGACGATGGGATTGGGACTTTCTTCGGCGATGGCGGCTAATCGGGTGCGCTCGTCTTCCAGATGAAGCTCCCTCGTCACATCCCGAATGGTCAGGACCGTAACGGCGCCCTCGTACAGTCCGGACGGCGCCGGCGTCCGCTCAAGACGGAGCGACTGGCCCGATCGGCTGAAGGCCGCGGTCCGGTCATTCGAGTTCGTGCAATTTTCTTCGATGAACCGCGTGAGCGGCCGGCCGACGGCCTGATCGGGGTGGCAGCGCAACAGTCGCCCCGCGTGCGAATTCATGAACAGGATCTGCGCCTGTGCGTCGAGCAGGCACAGAGAGACCGGGAGGCTGTCAAAGACCTCGCGAGAAAAGTTCTTCGAAGATTCGCATTTCGGACCGCCCTGTTCCGGCGTGGCGGGATGAGAAGAGGGAAGCTGTGTCACCGTGGCGTTCCTTCACAGGCGGGATCAAAGTACTGGGCTGTTTTCACCCGTTCTTGCCGCGGGTCTAAGGCTCGGAGGATGGTCCGCGCCGGTTGATCCGATCCGGGGTTCGCCAGGTCGACGATCAGCGGTTCCTCATACGGTTGTCCCAGCGGGCTGGTGATGATCTTCACGGTCGGTTTTAATCGGTGTTCGGAATGAATGCCGACCACAATCGCCCGTTCGCCGGTATTCAGCTTGAGCAAACTGCCCACCGGATAGACGCCCAACGCTTTGATCGTCACTTCCACCAAGCTCTTGTCGAAGCGACCCTTTTCGCCGAGGACGAAGAGTTGTCTGATGGCGTCGTGCGGCAGCAGCGGCGGCCGGTCGGTTCGCCAACTCACCATCCCGTCATACGTGTCCACGAGGCCGACCAATTGTCCCCCCATGCACAGCACCGCTCCGCTGAGCCCTTGCGGGAAACCGCTTCCGTCCAGCCTCTCATGATGTTCCGCGATGATGCGCCGGATGGTTTCCGGCATGGCGCTCTCCGAGGGTCTGGCGGGAAGGGCCGCTGCCGCCAACTGCGGATGCTGTTGCATGAGGCTGCGCTCATGTCCGGTGAGCTCCCGTGACCTTCGGTACAGATTGCGAGGAAGCCGTAAATAGCCGATGTCATGAAGCAACGCGCCGATACCGAGTTCTTCGTGATCAATTGCAACACCGGACAGTTCTTGAGCGACGATCAGCGACAACACACAGACGTCGGTCGCATGGGAAGCCAGCGTTCGATCGAACTCCTGCATCTTCTGCACGCAGAACTGGGTGAGCATGGAAAGCGGATGTTCCATGATCCGTCGCAGCACGTCGGCGACGACCTTCTTCAGATTCGTGACCACCGCCGGATTGCCGCTTTCCAACTCATCGAGCACGCGTTCAAGCGCCTTCATGGCCTCGCGATACGTGGCACGCGCCGCCTTCGCGCGTGCATGGGCGAGTTCGGCCTCCGAGGACGCGGGCGTCTGCGCTTTCGGCGGATCGCCGGGAGGAGGAGCGGCCGGCGGATTCACCGCCGGTTCCTCCAAATCCAATCCTTTGCCCGGATCGATAAGGACTTCTTGAATGCCATGACGGCGGAGAAGATTGATCTCGTCGTCGCTGCCGACCAACCGCTTGTGGAAGAGAAACGGCGTTTTGTACCAGGGCTGGTCCATGCCGACCACGAACATGCCCGGTTTGAGTGCCGCAATGCTGATGCGCTTGGTTCCTGCCATGGATACCTGTGGCGGTGCCCTCCAAAAGACAGGCGCCGCGTCGATCAATGAGCGCGTCCGTGCAATCCCATATCGGCTCCTTTCGAAGGGTACTTAACCAGGGAGCGGGACCCTGGAGTACCGGCTGCTCGACGTAAGCGGCTCCTGTCAAGCACAGGCTCAAGAATCGTCCCGAATCGACCGAAGGAGACCGTCAAAGACTGCTCTAGCTTCTATTACGAGTTCACGATTCGCATGGTCGACCGCGGACCGCTCGCACATCCGGCAGGATCCTTTCTCTCAGTGGGACTCCCGCTACAACTCTGCTTTGCCGAACAGCAGGGCAGTATGCAGTACGGATCATCGCTGATCGGCTGGAAGGCGGGGGATTGGCTGGTCTGCGAATGGCCCTATCATCTCGGCCAACCGGTTCCCTGCCAGGTCAATGACGCCTGTCTGGTTCGATACATGTTCGATGGACGGTTCATCGGGTATCCGAGCGTGATCCGCGACCAACAGCTTCGGCCGTTCCCCTTTCTCTTTCTCGCGTTTCCGCAGAGCGTCGAAGAAGTGGCCCTTCGGAGACATACGCGCGTGTCGCTCAAGGAACCGCTCCTCATCAACATTGAAGAGACGGCCCGATCCGGGCGCCTCTCCTCCCAGCGCGTCGTCGGAGCCATGATGCATGACTTGAGCTTGACCGGCTGCTGCGTGACTCTGCCGGGCCGCGCGACATGGGGGCCGGGCACGTCCCTACGACTCGAGTTTGAACTGCGCGGCATCGGTCATATCTCCAACCTCAGCGGCGTGGTGAAGAATCTCGTCGAAGACCCGCACCACGCCGAGATCGGCATTGAATTCCTGTTCACCGGGATGGAATTCATTGAATATCGCGGGTGGGGAGGGACCGTGCAGAAGGCTATCGAGTGTTGTATCTTGCAGCGCTCGGCGCTATAGATCGTACCGTTTCGATGGCCTAATGAGCGCTTAAGGACAACCCCTCAGGTACGAGACGGAGAGAGTTGCCCATCAAAAGTCGGCAACTTTTTCCCCCATCGGCAGCTTCCTCACCAGCGAGCCTGCGCGCCCCTTCCAAGAAATCCCATCTAAACGATGGTCTGCCGGCGGGATTGCAATGGCGCAGGTCTTGCTACGTCTCCGCCGGGCAGACTCGCCGGCTTCATCAAGGATAGAGACATGCAAATCACCGTACCTGTCAAACGACCATACGTCATCATTACGGGGGGAGCCGGGTTCATCGGGAGCCATCTCTCCAACGCTTTTCTCGCTCGAGGAGCCCACGTCCTGATCCTGACAAGACATCCCGCAAGTCCGCGGGCACAGCGCCTGTCACAGCAAGGTGCTCGCATGATTGCGTGCGACCTTTCCAGGCCCGATGGACTGCCATGCATGGACGAGGTGCCTGCCGGCGCACGGTTGATTCATTTGGCCGCCGATGTATCGGTGAACGGGCCGGGACTCTGGGCCTCAAACGTGGAGGGCACCAAGCGGGCTCTGGACCTGGCGCGCGCGATTCAGGCCTCTCATGTCACGGTGGCCAGCAGCATCGAGGCGCTGGGGTTGGGATCCGATGAGGAAGGCCCCCTCGGGGAGGCAGCCTCCTGTCGGCCGGTCTCCCAGTACGGAATGTCCAAGGTCAGAGCGGAAGAAATCGCGGCCGAATGGAGATCGCCGGGCGGCACAGCGGCGCTCATCCTCCGCATTGGAAATATCTATGGGCCGGGAAGCGCGTGGCTACTGGAGCCGGTCTTATCAGCCCTGCTGACTCCGGAGACGGTGCGGCATGCCTGGCCGCAGCTGCGCGGGCGCCGATTCCAGCCTCTCCATGTGGCGGATCTCGTCAACGGAATGACGCGAGCGATCGACCACGATTTGACGGGGCTGTACCACATAACCGGCGAAGAAGCGACGACCATCGACGACTATGCGCGCAAGCTGGCTCGACTGCTCGGGCTGTCCGGTGCGC
>DATFFC010000142.1:0-15354 GCA_035250505.1 Nitrospiraceae bacterium
TCGCGCGGGGAAAAATACCGTTCCTTGGCCCTTGTGCCCTCTTCGTCGGCACGAACCCCCAAGATAATGCCGGTATAGCCTCTGTCTTCGATCAGTTGTTTCAGTCCGTTTGTTTTCAGTGCGGTGCAGCAGACCACCCGGCCCATTGTATGGTTCATGCCGGCGGCCAGAGCTTCTTTGTTCTGCCCCACGACGAGATTCAACCGCCATTCACGGGCGAGCCGGTCGCGATATTCGATCATCGCAGGAATTTTGTAGCTCGTATCCACATGGAGCAGCGGAAACGGGACATGTCCGAAAAAGGCCTTCCGGGCCAGCCAGAGCAGCACGGTCGAATCCTTGCCCATCGACCACAACATCGCCAGATTATCGAAATGTTTGTACGCCTCGCGCAGGATGTAGACGCTCTGATCTTCGAGTTGCCGCAAGTGTTTCATGCTCCCGCTCCCGATTGTCTCACGCGTCGCTTGCCACGGTTTCCGCCCTGCTCAACGCCGCCAACTTACGGGCCGCTGCGCCGGATTCCAGCGCCTGCTTCGCGAGCGGTGTACAGGCGACGATTGAAGGTCCTTTGCCCGCTGCATAGAGCAGCATCGCCGCATTCAGCAGCATCCAGTCCTTGGGGCCGCCGTGAATTTCGTTCTTCACGAGCCGGGTGATCAGCTCCACTTCCTTCGCCGGTTGTTCATTCGGAAATCCTGCCATTTCTCGAAACGATCCGAGGGCAAAGCCGGCATCCTTCGGATGGAACGTCGTGGGGATGATGCGCTCGTCGCGCAGCTCCAGCAACTTGGTCACGGACACAATGGAGAGCTCCGGATCACCTTCGACCCCCCGCACGACCAAGGCACGCCCGCATCCGAGCATACGCAATGCCTCCACGGTCTTCTCAAAGTACGGTGGATGCGTGAGCCCGATGATTTGCGAGGCGGCGCGCGCCGGATTCAGCATACGTGCGACCGGATGGAACAGATTTCTCAGGCCTAATTCCTGTCTGAGCTCGAGCAGGCGGCTCACCGGCGGATGGTACAGGGCCAGATCGAGGTAGCCGAATCCCTGCACGCGCAGCTCCTCCCCGACCTGTGGCGGCGTGAGTTCGATCGGCAAACCGAGCGCCTTCAGAATCGGACCCACCCCGCGCCGGTCGGCCGGTCCATCGGTCCCGTGCATGAGAATCGTCGCGCCGGCTGCCGCCGCCACAATGGCCGCCGGAACAATGACATGGAACGTCTCCTGCTTGCCCGCATAGGTGGGCACGTCCACGAGAGGCAGGCCCGCGACGTTGGGAATCGGTTGAACATAGTGCCGGGCTGTGGCGGTAAACGCCGCCAACTCCGTGACCGATTCGGTCTTGAGCCGCATTGCAATGAGGAAGCCGCCGACTTGCACGGGACTCGCTGCTCCTTCGATGAGGAGTTTCATAGCCTGTTTAGATTCTTCCCACGTGAGGTCCTTCGACGTTTTCGGACCCTTGCCGATTTTGGCAATAAACTGCTGCATGGAGGATGAGGCCGTCATCGTGACTAGGATCTATTTGTGTAACCCGCACTCGGTCTTGCCGCTGTTCTTCCAACGCCCCGAGCGCGGATCTTCACCGGGAAGGACTGGCGCCGTGCAGTGAGTACAGCCGATACTGGGATAGTTCCGGTCGTGCAGCGCGTTATATGGAATCTCGTGAATGCGGATATAGGTCCACACGTCTTCGCTGCTCCATCGCGCCAGCGGATTCACTTTGATGAGTTGGAACTTGCGGTCCCACTCGATCAGTCCCGCGTTGGCTCTCGTCGGAGCCTGATCGCGCCGGATCCCGGTGATCCAGGCCGTGTAATTTCCAAGGATCCTAGTCAGGGGCTCGATCTTCCGCAGTTCGCAACAACGATCCGGATCACGGGTCCATAGGGCCTCCCCATACCGGGCGGCCTGCTGATCCGGGGTCAACGCCGCTTTGACTTGGATGAGCCGGTGCGGTGCGAGCCCATACCGGGCAGTCAAACGATCTCTGACCTCCAGCGTTTCCGGGAAGAGGAAATCGGTGTCGAGATAGAAGACCGGTGTCGTCGGATCGATCCGATGGATCATATCCAGCAAGGCGACATCTTCAGCCCCAAAGCTGCACGCGAGCACGATCCGCGGGGCATATCGCCGAATCGCATACTCCAGCACTTCCCACGGCTGCTTGGTTTCGAAGGAGTCGCTAAGCGCCTTGATCGCCTCTGCGGATGGACGTGACTGGGATTCTTGCGTCTGAGTCAACGGATTCACCTCATCACCCTAACTGTCGCTCTAGACCGCCACCTTTTCAATCAGGATCGAGAAATGTTTGCCTTCCTGATCCAGCGGCCCTTCTCTCATGATCTTATGGCCGTCGTTTCGCAAGCTCACGGGCACATTGCGAATGGGCTCACCGGCATCGAGCCACACTTCGAGCTTTTCTCCGGCCTCCATCATCTCTAGTTTGAGCTTCGTCTTGACATAGTTCATCGGGCACGCCACCCCGCGAAGGTCATACACCGGCGCATCGGTCGGCTCGCCTACGGCAACCGGGGTTGCAGAGTTCGACTTCGCCGCCGGCTCGTTCTTTGTCGCGGACTCGGCTGTGCCGGCTCCCTCGGAAACTTGAGCGAGCTTCAAATCCTTGCCCATTTGTTCGGTGGCGGTCCGACAGACATCCAGGAATGCTTTGGCAAATGCCATCTTCGCCCCGGCAGACGCAGCCGTGGTTTCCTTCGGCCCCAGGTCCCCGATCTGCGCGCCTAAATCACGATACGTCGCCGGCACGGCGCCCTTGGCCACCAGTTTCTGTTCAAACTGCTGGAACGTTTCGGCGTCGGTGGCGGGATCGATTCCCTCCGTAACCAGCAGCGCCTTCGCCGCCGCCAGCACCGCCCGGTATGATTTGTTCACCGACACCGGATATTGGTGTTTCTCGATCAACAGGCGAGCTTGATACAACTCCTGTTCGGCTTCCAGCATCCGGTTATCGATCATTTCGAGGGCGCCGCCGGCGCACTCGCCCGGCCCGAGATCTTCGAGCACGAACTCTTCCTCGCCTTCCCAGTCATAGTAATAGGTCGGATCGTCCTGATAGTCCGGCACGATCGTATACGGAATGAGCTCCTGCTTGAGTGTGGCCTTTCCGGCCCTCGCAATAAAGGCTCGCAAACTCTCGCCTGCTTGACGGTCCCGGCGGTAGACGTCCACCAAATGTCGGATCGCCGCCGGAACACTCTTCGCCGGCAGCTTGATCGTCATTTGTCCAATCTTTGCCGTGCCGTTTACTTGCCCGCCGAGATGCAGCTCATAGTGCGGCGCAACGTGGTCGCCTACGCGTTTGCCGACGCCGTGCAGGCCGATGGTCGCAATATGATGCTGCGCGCAGGAGTTATGACACCCACTGATTTTGATGTTCACTCCGTCCAGATCGTCCGGTACTTGACCGGCAGGAAAGAGTTCGGCCAGAGCTCTGGCCATTCCCTTCGATGACGTGATGCCTAAGCCGCACGTATCGGTACCGGGGCAGGCCACGATGTCTTCGACCTTTTCCGCTCCCGGATCACCTAGACCTACTGCGACAAGCTCGCGGTGAAAGTCGGGAAGCCGTTCCTCCGGAATCCAGCGAATGATCAAGTTCTGATTGATCGTCGTTCGGATATTTCCGTTGGAGTACCGTTCAGCCAGGTCTGCCACGACCCACATTTGATCGGCGGTGAGGTCCCCCATCGGGAGCTTGATGACCGCGGCGGCAAAGCCCGGTTGCTTCTGTTGGATGACATTCGTGCGCTTCCATGCGGCAAACTCCGGCTTCTCGGAGACCCGAAGCGCACCGTTCCCGTGGCTCCCATTGCTTCCGTTGCCGTTCCCGTTGAGCTTGGCCGGCATCAGTAGCGGCGGCTCATCATGATGCTCCATGAGCCGGATGGGCTCCTGGGACGGCCGGTCGTATCCCATCGCCTTGTATGCTTCAACCCATCGGCGCTTGAACTCCTCGAAGCCGAGTTTGTCGATGACGAATTTCATGCGGGCTTTATGGCGATTCTTGCGGTTGCCCAGGGTATCGAAGACTTTGATGACGGCTTCGATGGAGGGGATCAGCTCGTCCATCGGGGTAAATTCCCGCAAGACCTGCGCAATACGCGGGGTGGAGCCCAGCCCGCCGCCGACCACCATCCGAAACCCGATGGCGCCGTCTTCTCTCTTGACGGCCAGCAACCCGATGTCATGAATGGGGGTCAGCGCGCAGTCATGCCGGCACCCGGAAAAGGCAATCTTGAATTTTCTCGGCAGGCTTTGATTTAACGGATTGCGCAAGAGGTGCAGCGCCACCGTTTTCGCGTACGGAGTCACGTCGAACACTTCGCCTTGGCAGATCCCGGCCAAATGGCATGCCGTCACATTGCGGACCGTGTTCGCGCAGGCTTCGCGGGTCGTGAGCCCCACTTCGGCCAAGCCACGCATCATGCCGGGGACATCACGCAGCTCAACAAAGTGCAGTTGGATATCCTGGCGCGTGGTGACGTGCCCCACACCGGTAGCGGATCGTTCGGCCAATTCCGCCACCCGCCGCAACTGATTCCCGGTCAGACCGCCGAACGGAATCTTGATCCGAACCATTTGAACACCGCCTTGGCGCTGGCCGTAAACGCCGTGCTGCAAACGGAACGGCTTGAAGATATCGCCGGACAGCTCACCGGATAGGAGGCGTTGCGCTTCGGCTTCAAAGGCCTCAATCTCTTCGGCAATCGCCGGCGGGATCGGACTGATCTCGATGGAGGGGCGAAGACCGGCAACAGGAGTCATGATCGACCTCGCGAAAATACAGGAAGGCCGTGCGGCCTTCTCGGCTAAATGTGATACATGAGCGAACGTTGCTGTTCCAGTTGGCGTTGCCGCCCGGCAAGCTGCTCAATCGTGATTTCAGACAGAATGTTAAATTCCGCTTGTTTGATCCGTTCCCACACATGCGCCAACAGCGCGTCCGGTGTCGGAATGTTTCCGGCAGTGCGCTTCCCCGCTCTTCCGTTCGCACTCATGACAGGCCCTTCCAACGCCTCAATAATATCGGCCAGCGACAAGTCCTCTGGGTGGCGATTCAGAACGTATCCCCCTTGCGCACCGCGGTGGCTGCCGACGAGGCCGGCTTTCTTCATGGCGTGAAGCACTTGCTCAAGAAAGCGGCCCGGAATGCCCCGCCGTCGTGCAATAGTCCTCGCCTGAACCGGGATGTCACCGTCGTGCAACGCAAGATCGACAGCGGCGATAATTCCATAGGTCGCCCGCAGCGAGATTCTCATTCCTCATTATTCCGATAGGAATTCGAGAACTGATTATATATACCGGCGGCGATCCGGCTGTCAAGGCGTTTTCGGCCCATCCCTGGCGTAACCGGCAGTATATTGGTACCGCCAGTCTTCACGCCGTCTCTGGCCTTGGCTGGAAGGGATGCGTGCGAAGGTGTTTGGCCGGGCGCCAGTCTCGGTCAGAGGAGTCGTGGCCGACAGCAGCGCCGTTCATGTTCATAGTTCCGCGATCGGTGTTCTGAGCGCATTGCGGCCGAGGTGCGCGAGGCGATGAATAAATCGCCTCATGCTTGCGCACGGACGCGAGTCGGTGAGCGCCCAGTGTCTTTGCTGGTGTGTCGAACAAAGACCGAGCGAGGCCCGACTGTCGATGGCTGCTTTTTCAGTCATCGACAGATCGGAATCCCCCATATTCCGATATGGGGGCTGCGGGGTGCCGCAGCCGGTCTTTCGTTCACTACAGCAGCTAGACGAGGCTGTATGGCGCGAAAGCAGCGATCGCGGAATCACCGCTGTCGTCAGCCAAGGCTCCGCCTCTCTTTCAAAAACCGCCGTGCTGGTGATGCTGTCGGTGTCACCCGCAATTCTCGTCGGCATCTTCCCAGCGTCTATATCTTTTATATCTTTCCGCGCGGTCATCTCTCCGCACGTTCATCGCGACCACGATGTGCGACGAAATTTGTTCTTCATGTTCTTCCACCGGACAATACTTCATTTCGTCGCGATCCGACACGGCTGACCGCACGCCACGCAGAGATGATCTCCGCTCGAACCACGTTATCGCTTCATGACGAGCAGGCCGGGATGACGCTTCGTGCGCCGCTACGCACGACCTCTCCAGATAAAGAAACCTGGGCGCGCTCCGCCACCCGCGCCCTTGCGCCATGTCTCATTATTGCAATGATTACATTCGATCGATTCGATGTGAGCACGCTCGCAGGATTTCCCGATTGACAAGATTTGATAGCTGGGCAATAATCCCGCCCTCTTCTTCGCTTGGTGCCTTCATGTCGTTGCGACCCACTCCCGTCAACGTGCTGTTGCTCACTGGAGACGCCGAGATCCAGGCTCAATACAGAGAAGTATTCCGGGAGGCCGCCATCGTCACGGCAAAAGACCTCGCTTCAGTGCCGAGAGAGACATTGAAGCGCGCCTTTCATGCCGTGATCGTCGAGACCGGCCAGCAAGCGCAAAGCGGGGATCTCTCCAAGTTGTTGCACGGGATCGACCCGGCGCGGACGTTGATCGTGGCAGGCTCACGACCCGTATTAAAGCGTGCCTCGGCCCTTTTACAACAGAGCAAGCCGAAGGCGGCAGCGCCGCCGAACGGCTCCGACCAATCGCTCGGGCTCGAAAGCTACCTCGAGCATAAAGTCGAAGATTTTGTGAAAGGGATGCGCAACGGGTCGGGGCGCAATCTTCACCCCATGCTCATGTCGGCGGTCGAACGGCCGTTGATTGCACTGGCGTTACAGGAAACGAAAGGCAATCAGATCCAGGCCGCCGAACTACTTGGATTGAATCGCAACACGCTCAGAAGGAAGATTCACGACCTCCGCATCCCGATCAAACGGGCCAGGACTCATTGACCGCCGGTCGCCGTACGTTGCTCGCCGATACGAAGATCATGCCGCCTGTTCAGAGCCTGTTCAGAGACGGTCTGTGTGGTTTCGGGCAAAACTTCTTATACAACCAAGGAGGATGCAATGACCAAAGAAGAGTTGATCGCGAAGATGGCCAACACAGCGGGCATCACGAAGGTCGCTGCAACGACCGCGTTGGAAGCCTTTACCGGAGCCGTAACGACTTCACTCAAGAAAGGCCATCGGGTGACTTTGGTAAACTTCGGTACCTTCACCGTGGCCAAGCGCCGCGCGCGCATGGGCCGCAATCCGCGCACCGGCGAAGCGTTGAAGATTCCGGCTGCGCGAATTCCAAAATTCTCTGCCGGCAAGGAATTGAAAGCGGCGGTGAAATAACCGCTTCAAGAAAAAGATCCGGCCGCTGAAGCGTCTCAGTGAGCGGCGCCATCACCGGCTCCGGTACGGTCGCCGCCTGCCGGTTGCTTTCCTTGACACTCTTGTCGAGGCTGTATTAGCATTCGCCGACGATAGGCGCGTAGCTCAGGGGGAGAGCGCTACCTTGACACGGTAGAGGTCGACGGTTCAAGACCGTCCGCGCCTACCATGTATCACAACATCTTCCGTTGATTCCGGTCCATCATCCACCGTTGGATTGAATGGAAAGGGTCGGTTTTTCTCCGGTAGGACGTATTTGAGTGGCCGCTCAGCATATCCACATTGCCCTGCCCGATGGAACCCGTAAACAGGTCCCAGCCGGTTGTTCAGTAGGTGAAGCATTGGCCGAGAGCGGAACGGCGACCGGCCCTGGTGTGCTCGCAGCCAAGGTCAACGGTGTGCCGGCCGATTTGTCGCGCCGCCTGCACGATGATGCCGCGGTGGAACCCTTGAGCTTTGAGTCTCCCGAAGGGCGGGAGGTCTATCGCCACAGCAGCACGCATATCATGGCGCAGGCCGTCAAGGAACTGTTTCCCACGGCGCAGCTCACGATCGGGCCGGCCCTCGACGAAGGCTTTTATTACGATTTCGCCTTCGACCGTCCTTTCACGCCGGACGATCTGGCGAGCATCGAGGCCCGCGCGAAGGACATCATCAAGCGCGACCTCGGGATCACGCGCCAGGAACTGCCGAAAGAGGAAGCCATCCGGTTTTTCGAATCGCGCGGGGAAGCCTATAAAGCGGAGATGATCCGCGGCTTCGAAGAGGGCCAGCCGATTTCATTGTACAAGCAGGGCGATTTCGTCGATCTCTGCCGGGGCCCGCACTTGCCCAGCACCGGCCATGTCGGGGCCTTCAAACTGTTGAGCACCGGAGGCGCCTATTGGCGCGGCGACGAGCGCAATCCGATGCTGCAGCGTATTTACGGCACCTCCTTCCCGACGCAGACGGAACTCGACGCCCATCTCGCCAAGCTGGAAGAGATCAAGCGCCGGGACCACCGCAAGCTGGGCAAGGAATTGGATCTCATTACCATTCAGGACGAGATCGGTCCGGGACTCGTCCTCTGGCACCCCAAGGGCGCGCTGGTGCGCCTACTGATCGAGAATTTCTGGCGCGAGCAACATCTCAAGGACGGCTATGAATTGGTCTACAGTCCCCATGTCGCCCGACTCGATCTCTGGAAGACCAGCGGCCATGTCGATTATTACCGCGAGAACATGTTCGCCGCCATGAAGCTGGAAGGCAGCGAGTACCAACTCAAGCCGATGAACTGCCCGTTCCATATCATGATCTACAAGTCGCACTTACGCAGCTACCGTGACCTCCCGATCCGCTATGGAGAACTTGGGACGGTGTATCGGTATGAGCGCACCGGCGTGTTGCACGGGCTGCTCCGGGTCCGCGGCTTCACCCAGGACGATGCGCATCTGTTTTGCCGCCCCGACCAAATAGAAGGCGAAGTCAGCCGGGTCTTAGACTTCACGTTCTTCATCCTACGGACGTTCGGCTTCAGCGAGTTTGAGATCTTCCTCTCGACCAGGCCGCAGAAGTCGGTGGGGTCGGATGAAAAATGGGCCCTCGCCACCGCCGCATTGGAGGCAGCGCTCAAGAGCCGAACCGTGGACTATCGCATTGATCCGGGCGAAGGCG
This sequence comes from Nitrospiraceae bacterium, assembly GCA_035250505.1. Classification (GTDB taxonomy): domain Bacteria; phylum Nitrospirota; class Nitrospiria; order Nitrospirales; family Nitrospiraceae; genus DASSBQ01. The sequence goes on from DATFFC010000142.1 coordinate 8,969, forward strand.
TGTTCTACGGGCCGAAGATCGACATTAAAATCAAAGACGTCTTGGGCCGATCCTGGCAATGTTCGACGGTACAGGTTGATTTCAACAATCCCGAGCGCTTCGATTTGGCTTACACCGGCGAAGACGGGAAGGCCCATCAGCCGATCATGATCCACCGCGCGCTGATGGGGTCCATCGAGCGGTTCTTCGGAATCCTCCTTGAGCATTACGCCGGAGCTTTTCCGCTCTGGCTCGCACCGGTGCAGGCGGTGGTGCTGACGATCACCGACAAACAGCGGGACTATGCCGGTCAGGTCGTGAGCGCGCTGAAGAGCGCCGGATTCCGGGCCGACCCCGATTTCCGAAATGAGAAGATCGGCTTCAAGATCCGCGAGGCGGAAAAATCCAAAGTCCCGTACATGGTCGTCGTCGGCGACAAAGAGGTCCACAGCGCGACCGTGTCCGTCCGCGGCCGATCCGGCGCCAACCATGGCACCATGCCGGTCGCGGGACTGCTTGAGCTCTTACAACGCGAAATCTCTTCCATTACCCGTTAACAACTTTTGCCGAGAGGTGGCCTATCGTCCCCAAACTGCGTGTGAATCGTGAAATCCGAATCCGTGAAGTGCGCGTCATCGGCCCGGACGGCGAGCAACTGGGCATCATCCCTACTGCCGAGGCATTTGCGAAGGCTCAGGAACAGGGATACGACTTGGTCGAAGTGGCGCCGACGTCACAACCGCCGGTCTGCCGGATCATGGACTATGGAAAATATAAGTACGAGCTGAGCAAAAAGGATCACCAGAGCCGCCGGCATCAAAAATCGACGCAGGTCAAGGAAATCAAGCTCCGGCCGCGGACGGATAAGCACGACCTCGAGATCAAGGTCCGCCAGATTAAAGGTTTCCTGGCGGATGGGCACAAAACGAAGGTGACGCTCACCTTTCGAGGGCGGGAAATGGCGAATCAGGAGATGGGCCGTGCGGTCATGACGAGCGTCATCGAACAGAGCGCGGATGCCGGGACGGTGGAATTCGCACCCCGAATGGAAGGCCGGAATTTGATCATGATTCTGGCTCCAAAATGACGCTGTCTTTTAAGGAAGGACGCATGCAATGAAACTGAAGACGCACAGTGGAACGAGCAAGCGGGTACAGCGGACCGGGACCGGCAAATTGATCCGGCGAAAATCCGGCAAGCGGCATTTGCTGACGGGGAAGGGTCGGGATCGCAAGCGCCGCTTGAGCGGGACGGAGACCATTCCGTCCACCATGACCTGGGCGATCAATCGGCTGTTACCGAACGGATAACGTTACTATTCACGCAATCGGTGTGGAAAGGAGTCGCGTGCTATGCCTCGTGTAAAAGGTGGACCGAAAACCCGTCAGCGCCGGAAGAAGCGGCTCAAATTAGCCAAAGGCCAGTACGGCGGCAAGAGCCGGCTGTTCCGTACCGCGACCGAATCAGTGGACAAGGGACAGGCCTACGCCTATGTCGGACGGAAGCACCGCAAGCGGGATTTCCGGCAACTGTGGATCGCCCGGATCAGCGCAGCCACGCGGCCGCATGGCCTCGCCTACAGCCGGTTCATCAATGCTTTGCGGAAGGCCAACGTTCTCCTGGATCGTAAGGTCCTTTCCGACATGGCAATTCGCGACAGCGCCGGATTCGAACAGCTTGTCGGGCTTGCAAAACAGCAGCTGGCTCCCGCCAAGTCGTAGCTCCTCGCTACCGGCACGCGTCGGCGGCACTCTCACTGGGTTTCAAGGAGTTGCTGGAGGTCCAACTCCATCGCGACGGCAGGCATCTCGATCTGCCACCGCTCTAAGACTTCGGGGTGGATTTCCCCCAACATGCCGATCATCCTGCCCTCGGACAGAATACGGCCCGCTCGGCCGGTCAAGAAAGACGGATGATCCAACACTTCCAATTGATAGGGCCGGTCCAAATAGTACAGCAGCAGATCCAAACACGAATGCAGCTCGGAGAAATGAGCCTGCGCATGGGCAATGAGCGCGCCAAGCAGCAGGACGGTTCGGGACCCGACGTCCGCCTGCTCATCAGGAATCGCCGCTTCTCCGACCTCGAATAAACGGTGAGGATAAAACGCGCGGCTGGACGACGATTCGACCTGGAGGAGCGACGGCACAAGCCATTGTCTCAAACAGGCATAGTTCTGGGACATCACGTTGTTCACTTCGACGACTCGTCCCCAGCCGGTTCCTTCAACCAACATCCGCCCGCATAAGTCGGCGCGCGCTCCCATGATGTTGGCCATGATTTCCTGAAATTCCATCCCCACCATGAGATTCCTGACACGATCCGCCAGCACCTCCAAGCGGGACAAATTCCCGACCGTGAACTGGGACGGCATGACCGGCTGAAACCGATCGTAGCCTCGACTGATGGCCACATCCTCCACGACGTCCACGGCATGCAGAAAGTCATTGCGGTATGGGGGGAGCTGCACGATCACCGCCTCCGTGCCGGTTTTCACGTCGTATCCATAGGCGGTCAACGAGCTTGCAATCGTCTCCATACCAAGCGTCTCGCCGAGAGCCGCTTCGATGATCGCCGACCGAATGGTTCTAGCCCGGCCGAAGTTCATCGGAGTGACACACACCTGACCGAGTTCAGTGGCGGCGGGGTAGTGAATTTTCACCGGTGACACATCCGCGCCTCGATCGACCAGATTGGCCGCGAGGATATTCAAGGTCAGCACGACCATTTTCATATCCGTGCCGGTCACCTCAATAAATAACTCACAGTCACCGATTTGCACTTCTCCTACGTCCCGGCTATTGATGATGGGCGGAAACGAAAGGACCAACCCCTTCGCGTCCCTCAGCAACGGCACCCGGTCCCGTCCGGCCAGAATGCCGCCGTATTCGAGTCCCTTCGGATGGACCACCAAAATTTCCGCCGGCGTCATCAGCGCGTCCATGCCCAAAGGTGTGAAACGAAATTCGTCCGGCGCCACCAGGTCGTAGATGACCGGAAATGTGATGCGCGGCAGTCGATAGAGGCCGATGGAAACAGTCCGCCGCTTGCGCCCGAAGATGTCCGCTAGTTTCTCCTGCGTCTGAATGAGCTGGACCAATCCTTCATCCGTCACCCGGTACCCGACCGCCGTGCAGGCGGCCACATAAGGACGGACAGCCTCCAGTCCAGGGACAACGTCAAGACGCGGGAGCTCCGTGTCCTGGCGCGCCGTGAAACAAGGATAGTCGATCGGCTTTCCCTGCTGCTTGATGCGAATTTGCCTCGCAATGCCCTCGCAACACCACAGATCCGGTCGATTGCTGTCTTGGAGTTCGATGCGCAATTCGCCGGTATCCGGATTATGGCCCTTGATCTCTCCTTTGACGAGCGCCAGCCATCCTTCCAACGTTTCCAAGGTCGCTGGTCGGCTGCTGCCGTCTCGTGAGATCAACGTTTCGAGATCTTGGCGATGAACGGTAATGGTCGGCATAAAGCTAGAACTTACCCCGCATGGTGCGGATAAGGTCGAGGTCGGCCGTAAACAGATCCCGGATGTCATGAATGCTTAATGCAACCATCGCCATCCGGTCCAGCCCGAGTCCCCAGGCGATAACCGGCACGTCGACGCCCAACGGCAAGGTCACTTCCGGACGAAAGAGGCCGGCGCCTCCCAATTCCATCCACCCCAATCGCGGATGTCTGACATGCAGCTCTACCGACGGTTCGGTGAAGGGAAAGTACGCCGGCACGAACTTCACTTTTTTGGCTTGCGCCACTTCCCGCGCGAATAAGTTCAATAGGCCGAGCAACGTGCGGAAATTGATATCCGCGCCGAGCACGATGCCTTCGACCTGAAAAAAATCCGTGGCGTGCGTGGCATCGACTTGATCGTACCGAAAACACCGCGCAATGGAAAAATACTTACCGGGGATCTGCGGCGTTGACGCGAGCGTCCTCGCCGATACTGCGGTGCCTTGGCTCCGTAAGACCAATCTCTTTGCCCGCTCAATGTCGAAGTGATAGCCCCAGCCGCTCGATTCGGCCTCATCACCGTTCTCATGAACCTTCGCCACCCGCGAGAGGAAGGGTTCGCCGATTTCCCGCGCATGGGTGGGATGCTTCACGAAATAGACATCGTGAATGTCCCGAGCAGGATGAAACTGCGGCATGAACAGCGCATCCATATTCCAAAATTCCGTCTCGACCAGCCCCCCGCGCATCTCCTGGAAGCCCATGCCGACGAGCTTGTACTTCACGCTGTCCAAAAACTCGCGATAGGGATGACGTTTACCGGCGGCGATTCTGGGGGCGCGCAAACTGATCGTGTATTGTCGGAACCGCTTCGTCCGCCAGGCTCCCTCCTTCAGGAGCTCCGGGGTCAATTGAGAGACTTCTTCCTCAGCCCCGTGGTTGGCCAGGCGCTCGGCAACAGCCCGGCCTTCGGCCGTCAACGCAATGGTCCGCAGCACACGCTCATCGATGCGAAAGGGTTCCTTGCTGTTCCCGCGCTTCACGGCGTGTTGGTGAATGACCTTGCGGACCGGCTCCGGAAACGTCATGAGGTCGCGAGGGGCGTCCTCTAACTGTCGCAATAGCGCTCGGATCATCTCGGCGGTCGGACTGGCCCGTCCGGTTGTTTCAAGGCAGCCTCCTTGCACGATGAGAATGGCGCCCTCTTTCTTCAACGTGCCGACGGCTCCGCTGATATCCCCTGCGTCAAATCCTTCCTGAACTTGGATGTCTTGGACCGTCACTCGCTTGCCGGTATGTCCTGCCTCGCGCGCGGCGTCTAGGACCCGCTCGATGGGCGTCTTTCCGCCGACATAGGCTTCACCGACTTTCGTCAACGAGACCAACTGGGTGACGGTTTCGGACTGAACGGCGATGAGAGATTTGGCCAGCAACCATTCCACCGCCATGCTGAGTTGAGAGGGTTCGAGCGAGGACGCCCCTGCCAGTTCATCAACCGACGCAGCGGTTGACGGACGAGCGCTCAATGAAACGAGCACTTTGATTTCGAGAGGATGGAGACTATCGATGAGAGCAGGCGTGCGCACTCGACCTCATCTAAAGGCGGGAAGGCGCTGGAGCAGAAGATTGAGCAGCGGCCGCCGGTGTGCGATGACCTGCTCTCAAGGAATGAATGGTCGCTGCATAGTCGTCACCGCAAAAGACGGCCGACCCGGCGACAAGAATGTCCGCTCCGGCCGCAATCACATCGGCGGCATTGTCGGTCTTGATACCTCCGTCCACTTCCAAGAGCGCGCGGCTCCTCACCTGATCGATCATCTGCCGGGCTCTGGCGACCTTCCGCAAGGCTGCCGGGATGAACGCCTGTCCGCCGAATCCCGGATTCACGGACATGATCAAGACCAAATCGACATCGCCGATGATTTCTTCGATGGTCGATAAGGAGGTCGCCGGATTCAGGGTGACCCCGGCTTTGACGCCGCGCTCCTTGATCGCCTGAACCGTCCGGTGCAAGTGCGGCGCCGCCTCGACATGTACCGTGAGGTAGTCCGCGCCGGCGTCCGCAAACTCGGCGATGTAGCGGTCGGGATTGGTGATCATCAGGTGGCAATCGAGCGGCAGCTTCGTCACTTTGCGCAGAGCTTCGACCACCAGCGGGCCGATGGTGAGATTCGGAACAAAATGTCCATCCATCACATCAACGTGCAGCCAATCCGCCCCCCCTCGCTCCACCAGACGAACCTCATCCGCAAGGCGCGCGAAGTCGGCGGAGAGAATCGACGGTGCGATGCGGACAGGCCTCGATTCCATCAGGTTTCCCTCCGCAGACGAGCGGCATAGAAGCCGTCCATTGACAACGTATTCCCCATCGTAGAGAAATCTCCCTGCGGCGTTATGAGCGGTAGACCGGCCGGGGGCAACCAGGACCCGACGTGCTCACGGTGAAAGTCGTGATGGGCGCGACAGAACCGCTCAATAACCTGCTCATTTTCTTCTGGTTCTGTCGAGCAGGTACTATAGACCAAGCGCCCGCCGGGCCGCAAGAGACGGCTCATCGCGGCGAGCAACGTCGATTGGGTGTGATGATGGTCGGCCAGCGATGAGGCCTGCTTGTGCCATTTTCCTTCGGGGTGCCGGCGCAAGACTCCGAGGCCGCTGCAAGGCGCATCCAATAGGATGCGATCGAACAGCAGGTCTCCTTTGAGCAGCGCATCGGCGTCGCCGGCCAGCAAATCGCATCGAAGCGGTTTCACGATCGAGATGCCCAGACGCCGGCAGTTGTCGGTAATGAGGCGCAGCCGGGTTTGGCTGCGATCGAGCGCAATGATCTCCCCCTCGCCTTGCATCAGCGCGGCCAGATGAGTCGATTTCCCTCCCGGCGCGGCGCAGGCATCGAGCACCCGCTCACCCGGCTGGGGATCGAGCAGGAGCGGGACCAATTGGGCCGCTTCATC
>DATFFC010000143.1:0-5438 GCA_035250505.1 Nitrospiraceae bacterium
CGAAACTATCTCGATCTCTATCGTTGGACCGGCTACTTTATCGAGTCCTCTTTCAAGACCCTCCAAGGGCCGGCCAAATCCTCTTAGGTCGCTCGTCGTTCGTGAAACGTCGTTCGTCATAGGAATCCTTCGGACGAGATATGTTTCACGAGATACCAGCTGCGTGAGTCGTGCTGCTGGGTCCTAGCACGACAGTCGCACAATATGGTATTCCCCCTGCATGCGGGCCCCTTCGCTTCTCTTGATCATTCCCCCACTGACCCAACTCAATACTCCCTACCCATCGACCGCCTATCTCACCGGGTTCCTGCGTTCCCACGGCTACACCGTCGCCCAAGCGGACCTGGGCATCGACATGATGCTGGCGGTCTTTTCACGCCCCGGTCTCATGCAGATCTTTGATGGAGTCGCCGAGATCGAACAGTCCATCCCGGGAGAAGCCAAGCAAATGTTGGCCATGCGGGATGCCTACGTGGCCACCATCGATCCGGTCATCTCGTTTTTGCAAGGACGCGATCCGATGCTGGCCCATCACCTCGCCCGCGAAGGATCGTTGCCCGAAGGCCCTCGGTTTTCGTCGACCCACGACAGATCTTCCGGCCGGCTGTCCATGCCGATGATGGACATCGCCAAGCGGCGCGCCACATTGTATCTGGAAGACCTCATGGATCTCATTCGGGAAACGATTGCGCCGCATTTTGCGCTGAATCGCTATGGGGAGCGCATCGGCCGCTCCGCCTCGTCGTTTCAGACGATCGAACAGGCCTTGCAGCAGCCGCCGAGCTTCACCGAGGAGCTGCTGCTTCAAGCATTATGGGCCTACGTCGACCGCCATGATCCGTCGATCGTGGGTCTCACGGTGCCGTTTCCGGGAAATCTCTTCGGCGCCTTTCGCATTGCGCAAGCGTTGAAGACCCGGCGTCCGGATATCACCGTGTTGTTAGGCGGAGGCTATGTGAATACGGAGTTGCGCCGGATGGCGGACCCCGTGGTCTTTGACTATGTCGATTATGTGACCCTCGACGACGGAGAGCGGCCGCTGCTCTGTTTGATGGAATATCTCAGCGGAAAACGCGACGAGGCGCTGCTGTGCCGGACATTTGTTCGAGAGCACGGTGCGGTTAGGTTTCGGAACGGCTGTCAAGAATCGGACCCGACCATGGAGGAACTCGGCACACCGACCTATGACGGTCTGCCTCTCGACCGCTATATTTCCATCCTCGACAGCGTCAATCCGATGCACCGGCTGTGGTCCGAGGGTCATTGGAACAAGTTGACGGTGGCCCACGGCTGTTATTGGAAGCAATGCACATTCTGCGACATCGGGCTCGACTACATCAGCCGGTATGAGGCGGCGCCGACCGCACTTCTCATCGAGCGCATTGAGGCGCTGATCCGGGAGACCGGCCGCCGCAGCTTTCATTTCGTGGACGAAGCAGCGCCACCGGCAGGATTGAAGGCATTGGCCCTGAGTCTGTTGGAGCGGCAATTGGCGATCAGTTGGTGGACCAACATCCGATTCGAAGAGGCGTTCACGGTGGATTTGTGCCGGCTCCTGGCCGCCTCAGGATGCATTGCCATGTCCGCCGGTTTGGAAGCCGCATCGGATCGACTCTTGGCCGCGATGAAAAAGGGCATTACGGTGGATCAAACCGCCGCGGTCGCCGCCGCCCTGCGTCAAGCCGGCATCCTTGTTCACGCCTACCTGATGCACGGCTATCCGGGACAAACGCTTCAGGAAACGATCGATTGCCTCGAGCGGGTTCGGCAATTGTTTGCGGCGGGCTTGCTCCAATCCGCTTTTTGGCATCAATTTGTCGCCACCGCCCACAGTCCTATCGGTCTGGCCCCCGAGGCGCACGGCATTGTCATCCAGGGACCACGGTTCCAAGGGTTTGCCGACAACGATCTCATGCACGAAGACCGTCACGTCCGTCAGCCGGAATGGATCGGGCAGGCCTTGCGGAGGGCATTGTTCAATTATATGGAAGGAACCGGGTTGAACGAGGACGTGCGCGTCTGGTTCGATCGACCGCTTCCGGCGCCCTCGGTCCGGCATAATTGGATCAGCCAGGTGTCGGGTCGCCCATCCGTTGCTCCGGAATCGGGGCTGGAACGTCGAGCCGTATGGATCGGCGGGACACCGGTCGTCGAAGCCGGCGGGCGAAGGCGAATGACGCTCATCCTTCCATCGCGGACCGATGACGTCGTCCTCACGCTCCCCAATGCACAGGCCCATTGGCTGGCCGACCTGATTCAGTCGGCCACTCCAAGGCAGCCGCCCGATCACATCGGATACCCGCGGCTAGCCGAGATCCGGGAGCGCTACCACGCGATGACCCAGCGAAACTTTGATGAATTCTGGAAAGGAGCGGCGTGGCGGAAAGTCAGAAAAGGGGGACTCTTGCTCGTGTAAGCCGGCGGATCGGCTCGGCCGGGAACCGCCCGAAAGCGGGTTCCCGGCCGGGCCATCGGATGACCTACTTGTTCGGCTGCGGAGTGTAGCGCAGATACGGCTTGACGGCCTTGAATCCCTTCGGGAACAGCGTCTTGGCCTCGTCGTCGCTCACCGCGGGCGTGATGATGCAATCCTGTCCTTCTTTCCAATTGACCGGAGTGGCCACCTTGTATTTCGCCGTCAATTGGAGACTATCCACCACCCGAAGCAACTCGTCGAAATTCCGGCCGCATGAGGCCGGATAGGTCAGCATGAGTTTGATCTTCTTGTCCGGACCGATCACGAAGACCGAGCGCACCGTCATATTGTCGAGCGCATTCGGGTGAATCATGTCATACAGCATTGCGACCTTTTTCTCGGGATCGGCGATCAGCGGATAGCTCACGTTACAGTTTTGCGTCTCATTGATATCCTTCGTCCATCCGCGGTGGGAATCCAACGGATCCACGCTGATCGCAAGGATCTTCACCCCTCGCTTATCGAATTCACTCTTGATTCGAGCCATGTACCCGAGTTCCGTCGTGCAGACCGGGGTAAAGTCCTTCGGATGTGAAAAAAGGATGCCCCAGCCGTTGCCGAGCCACTCGTGGAAGTTGATCGTTCCTTCGGTGGTCTCCGCCGTAAAATTTGGAGCTTCATCGCCCAATCGTAGCGCCATGTCGTCCTCCTTGAATAAAAGTGTCCTTGTAGCTTGTATTCGGTGAGAGAACAAGCAGCCTACCGTGTCCCCGATCCTTGGTTCAAGTGGGTAATTCTTCTTGATTCCGGCGAACGAGCTCAGGCGCCCGACAGATTGAGTTGACTGCGCACTTGCCCGCCGCTGGCCCCGCCCAGCTCGACTTCCAGCAGGAACACGCGATCTTCACTCATGGGACTGTCTTGATTCGAGGCGTTCTCTCCCTTCTCTTGGCCCGTCGGATTGGCCTGTTCTCCCTGATCGGCCTGAGCGGTACGCTCGCCCTCGGGTTCTCCGTGACTGTCTTGTTGTCTCTGACTGTCGGGCTGCCCCTGATCCGCCTGGCTTTCGCCGACCAGAAATTTCCTGATCTCTCTGGCGCGGTTCTGCGCAAGCTGGCGAAGTTCCACCTCGGTGACTTCTTGCTTGTGTGACAATTCGTCTAGGATCTCCTCATCCGACATCACCCGCTCCACCGACTTCCCGCCGGCCGTCTCCTCACGCTTCATCGGCTGCCTTCCAAACTCCTGGATGTACAACTCATTGAGAAGCTCCAGCCGCCGAGCCTCCGACGGCGGCGTTTGAGACGCTTTCCGATTCGTTTTTTCATGCCGGGCCAACACGGCGTCTTCCACCTTCTGTTTCGCGATGGCATGACCGTCCAGTTTCGGATCAGCCCGACCCATGACCTCCAACCGTAACGCCGGTCGGTCGTTCAACGCCTTTTCCAAGGATCGCAGCTTGCTCCGGTCTGCGTCCGTCAAATCAGCACGACCCGGATCGAAAGCCACGTACTGGAGCTCTTCGCCGTCGCCGCCGACCAGGTTACCGATGGCGGCAAAAGGAGACGCTGCAACCTTGGTGATCAGGTTGCCCAGCGTATCCAACAGAACCCGGCCGTATTTGAAATCCGGTTCATTCAGATCACCCCTTATGGGCAGATCGACTTCGATTTTTCCGTGGCGATCCTTCAGCAACGCCACCGCCAACCGGACTGGAAGCGATGTCGCATCGGGACTGTCCGTTTTTTCACCGAAGGTGAATTGATCGATCACGACCTTGTTTTCAGCGTGCAATTGCTTCTTTGACACCTGATACATCAGATCGAGGTAGAGCTTTCCTTTTGTGATCGGATATCCCGCATATTTACCCGCATAGGGCGACGCCGCGATGAGATTCATATTGTCGAAGGTCACTTTCAGATCCGTGTAGGCGTCCTCGCTCAACGGATTGATCTGGCCGTGAATCTTGATCGGCGCAATTTTGTCGACTTTTCCCGTAAGAGAGACCTTGGCGCGCGCGATCTCCTTCGACGACAAGCCTTTGATGGTTCCGCCTAACTCCTGGATGCCGGTGATGACGGGCGGATCGATGGATTCATCGATGAACGTGGTCGTCATGTTGACTAACTTGACCGTATCAACGGCGATCGGCGTGATCATCTCTTTCCCGGCCGGTTTGGGCTTCTTCGCATCCGGTTCGGGTGGAGTGGCGGTCGGCTTGGGCGCAGCAGCCGGCTCGCCGCTATTGTTTGATCCGCCGGCAAACCGCGAGAAGTTGAGCGTGCCGTTACGGTCCACGACCACCTGGATAGAGGGCTTGCGCCACTCAATTTCCCCAATCTTGATGGCTGTCGGATCGAGCCGAACCGCCATGCCTTTCAGTGAGAGCGACGCCCATGTCAGGGGCGGCTTATCGGAGGCACGATCGCCGAGTTCAAAATCGGTGATGGATACTTTGCCGTCATAGGCGAGGAGTGGCTCATCCGCCTGCTTCGCCGCATACTTGACGGCGCCGTCGGCATGAAGTTCGCCGCCGACTGTAGCCGCTTTCACAAACCGATTGGCATAGGGCTGAAATGGCCGCAGACCGATACGGGACAAATTGAGGTTCACTGCGGCGCGCATGGGATTGAGACCGACCGATCCGCTTACTTCAATTCGACCGGTCTTGTTGAGCATGAGTCCCGCCGAAACATCCATCGGCTTGGCGAACGGCATGCGCACGTCTTTTACCGCGACTCGGAGATCATCGACCGCTATCTGGGCGGGCGGCGTGAGAGAGCGGTCTTCAAAGGCAATCCCATAGCCGTCCATCTGAATTTTACTCACGGCAATAGACCAGGGTTGGGCCTGTTTCGGCCCGGCGGGTTTTTCAGCAGGCGCGGGAGTCGGATTCTCCTGATCTTCCGATTCCGCAGAGGCCAGCAGGGACACATAGTTCACCGTACCATCCGGCGTGAGCCACCCGCGGATCCGACCCTGTTCGGTGGCAATCGTGCCGATCGCCATGTCGCGGCCTGCC
>DATFFC010000144.1:0-24111 GCA_035250505.1 Nitrospiraceae bacterium
GTCGTGCCGGAAGTTCTGGATGCCACCGATTCCGATTGGTTCACGCCGTTTCTCATGCAGATCTCGCCGATCCGCTCGGCCGCCGTCGCCTATCAGGCCTTGACGGATCACTCCTTCTTTTCCTCCGAGACCGGTCGATCCGCCCGCTGATCCATCACGATTCGTCTCTTCAGGAATTGTGTGGTCTCATCGCGCCCCTATTGTCATCAAGAGCGCTGCGGTGGTGTGCAAGCGTCATTGCGGGCCCGGCGTGCTGGTGTGCGACACGGATGAACGTGCGAGGTCCGACCGACGATGCTTTATAAAACACGAGCATCGGCGGATCGGAAACCCCCACATTCCGATGTGGGGATGGGGGAACCGGAGCCGTTCATCCGTGAGCTACAACAGCTAGACAGGGAACGCAGGCAAAGCGAAGCACACCGCCGAAGCGTATGTTTCTACCCTTTGCCCCGATACGTGGATCCCTCTTTCACGAATCGGGGGGCGACAAGGAGGGTGCGGGAGGACGGGGGCGGAACAGCGGTCGACGGAAAGGGGGGTGCTTCCTGCGGAGACGTCATGCGGCATCAAACAAGGCATCCGCCGCCACTCTTCTATCTTTGAGACGAAGCGACGGGTGGGACCACCGCCTCTCGCTGCCGGTGCGCTCGATCGGCCGAGCCATCGTTCCATCCGGACCGGGCAAATCGGTGATGTGCCCGCAATTCAAGCATCGAAGACCGTCGTAGGACCATGCGGACGTTCCGGCTGTGGTTCCATAGAAATGGTCGAGCACCTTCAGTCCACCGCATCGTTCACAACTCATGTTCCCCTCCCCCTGGTGGCCGCCGTCTCACAGACGGCGGGGTTAGTTTGGTCTCACGGTCTGACGAATCAATGAGAGAAATTCCTTATTCTGAAACGGCTTCGTGACCCATTCGATCCACAAGGCTCGGCTGATTGAAGAAGGCGGAAGGCCGCCGTCACTGTGCGACGGAGCGCACATGCTCAACACGATCAACGGAGGCGGTAAGTCACAGCGGCGAAACCAGTCTCCCATCAGCTTCAGGGCCGTATGATCGGAATACAGCGGGATCCCGTCTATATCGATGACCATCCCTTGCAGCGTGTCGACCGGCATTTGACCGACTGCGTATTTCAACGAATCCGCGATGCAGATCTCGAATCCGTCGTCGAAGAGCAATTCGCCCATCACCGTGGCTAACTCGGTGTCCGGTTCAACGATCAGGATCACGCTATCGATCCTTCCTTCTTCCTTGTTGATCACCGTTGCGGTGACACGGAAGCATAAACGTTGCCAGGAGCCGCGACCGAAGGTAACCGCGCAATTCCATGTCGCAATGTGCACACGGAGCCGGCAGAGATCGGCGACCGACTCGCCGCTCGGCAGACGAAGTATCCCGTGAGCGGAAAACCTGTCGCGTGAAGACCGGCGGACAAGGAGCGAAACGGCGGGAGACTGAGAAGGAGTCGTCCGAAACTTTCGAGCGCCCGGTCGGACTGTTTGTCTCCCCGGTGGGACAACTTGTTCCGCCCTGGGGGACCAAAGGGGTTTACTATATTTTGGAAGGAACGTAGGATTTTCGAATGGACGGACCGCCGGCAAAGCCGTCGAACGGGCCGCTCACGCGCACATGGTCTTGGCCGGAGCAGCGTTATGCCCTGCCAATACTGACGTTTATGGCGCTGGGCATCTTTGCAGCGGACCTCCTGGTTGCGGGAGACTATGCCGCGTCGGTCCTCTATGTGATCCCGGTCATTCTGACCACACAATGGCTCCCCGGTAAAACAGGCATCGCTCTCGCAATCTGTGCAGGTCTTATCCTGGTAGGATCGTTGTCTGCCCGGTCCGGCCTCGATTCGGCGCCTGCCTTGTCGAATCGCGGCATGGTCCTGGTCGTTCTCGGTGTGATGGCGCTGGCCATGTGGCGCCCGGCGCACCTAGAGGCGGAGGAAGTGGACCTAGATCGAGATCAATTACTGGAGGAACGGTTCGGCCGCAAGTTGGCGGAAGCAGCGCTGCAGAACGCCCAAGTGCGGTTTCAAAGCATCTTCGAATCTTCCCATGACGGCTTTGCCTACGCGACGTTCGACGGCGCCTTTCTCGAAGTCAATACCGCCATGGAACAGCTCACCCGATATTCGCGCGCGGAACTGTTGTCCATGACGCATCGGGACGTGATTTTTCCCGACTGCGCCGCCACCGAGGAAGAGGAGCGCCGCAAACTGATCGCGTCAAAACAAGCGGTGGACTTTGAGCTGGAATACTCCACCAAAGAAGGGGCGCGTGTTCCCGTCTGCATCAACATGTTTGTCGTGAAAGGCCGCGAAGGGGATGCCACCGGCCTGGCGATGATCGTCAAGGACTACACGGAGCGTAAGCAGACGGAACTGGTCCTCCGGAAGATCGCCGAAGAATTGCACAAGAAAAACGAACAGCTTGCTCAAGCCAATCAACTGCTGTCGGCCGCCCAGCGGGAAGCGGCGAGGGTTCAACGGCTCTCGGCCATCGGCCAATTTGCCGCGACCGTCGCGCACAAGATCGGGACGCCGCTGACCGCCCTATCCGGCCATGTACAGCTGCTGAAGGAGGACCAATCTCTGACCCCGCATGTCCGGGCGCGATTGCAGATCGTGGAAACACAGATCGAACGTACCTCCACCATTATCCAAGATCTCTTGGTCTATGCGCGGCGGCCGGACCCGGTCTGGTCGGTGGTGGACGTGAATGCCTGCCTGCAGGACTGTTTTGCATTGTTTCAGAACGAATGCCTGCGGCAACGGGTGGCCTGCACGCTGGTCCTCTCCCCGCAACCCCCGACGGTCTCGGCGGACCGACAACAGTTGCAGGAGACGTTCAATCATCTGGTGGAGAACGCGCTGCAGGCCATGCCGGACGGAGGTACCTTGACCATTCGCACCTCGATCACCGAACCCGCCGGCCCGGAGTCGAGTCGGCGGGTCGCCGTCGAGGTGGTCGACACAGGAATCGGCATCGCGCCCGAGCATCTCGCGCCGATCTTTCAGCCTTTTTTTACAACGAAGACCATGGGCCGTGGGACAGGACTCGGACTCGCCATCGTTCAGGAAACGGTTCGCACCCATGGCGGGCAAATCACGGTGGAAAGCGAGCCGGGCAAGGGTTCCCGATTCACCATCTTTCTTCCGCTTGTGAGGCCACCGACATGAAACTGGAGCATTCCAATATCTTGATTGTGGATGATGATGCGGAGACTCTCTCCCTCCTTCATGAGATTCTGTCCAAAGAGGGCTACGAGATTTCTACCGCCGCCCATGCCAAAGCGGCCCTTGAGCACATTCGCCAACAGAGTCCCGATCTGATCATGAGCGACATTCACATGCCCGACATGGACGGTCTCGCGTTTCTAGCTGAACTGCGCGCGCAGCAACAGGACATGCCCGTGATTCTCATGACCGCGTACGGGTCGCTGAAGACGGCCGTGGACGGAATTAAGGCGGGCGCCTTCGACTATCTGAGCAAACCTTTTATCGTGGACGAAGTGCGGCTCGTCGCCCGCCGGGCTCTGGAGCACAAATATCTCTCCACGCAGAACCAGGTCTTGCGCGAGCAACTAAAAAGCCGCTACCGATTCGATAATCTGGTCGGAAGCAGCCCCGCCATGGTGGCCGTCTACAAATCCATCGCGCGGGTCGCGCAGACCGAAAGCACGGTTCTCCTCCAGGGAGAAAGCGGCACCGGCAAGGAACTGATCGCCCGTGCGATTCATGCCAACAGCGCGCGGAGCGGAGGTCCGTTCGTGGCCGTCGACGGCGGCTCGCTCGCCGAGACTCTGTTGGAATCGGAATTGTTCGGTCATGAACGGGGATCGTTCACGGGGGCGGTGTCCACCAAGAAAGGTCTCCTCGAAAAAGCGCACCAAGGCACCTGTTTCCTCGACGAGGTCGCGGACCTTTCCCCGGCGCTGCAGGGCAAACTGCTGCGCGTCATTCAAGAGCGGGAAATCCGGCGGGTCGGCAGCACGGCCTCCATGTCCATCGACGTGCGCATCATCGCCGCCTCCAAGAAGCAACTCGATTCACTGGTGAAGGCCGGTACGTTTCGCGAGGACCTCTTCTACCGCTTGAACGTCGTCTCGATCGATATCCCGCCGCTCCGCGAACGGGCGGAGGATATCCCGCTCCTCGTTCAGTTCTTCATTCAGACGTATGGGGCCAACAAGGAGAACCCGGTGACGGGCGTGTCGCCGGAAGCCATGGAACTCCTCCTCCGCTACTGGTGGCCAGGCAATGTGCGGGAGCTTGAGCATGCGATCGAGCGGGCCGTCGCCTTAACGCCCCATTCGATCATATGCCCTGAAGACTTGCCGGCGGCCGTGAAGACGGCCACCGTCCAGACCGTGGCGCAGGCGCAGGGTTGGGTCACGTTGACGGATCTGGAGCGGGACCATATTCTGCGCGTACTGGAGTCCCACGATCGCGACCTCGGCCGATCGGCCCTCATTCTGGGCATCCATCGCAAGACCTTGCTGCGGAAATTGCGTCAGTACGGAGTCGCTGCGCAGTTTGGAGTGGGATGATCCCGCGGACATTCTGTCCAAGACTCTTTGCACCCTGTCCTCCACGCCAAGTACGGCTTGCCTGTTCCTTGTCTAAACCGCCTGTATCTCTGATGAATTGTCTCGCCGTGTAGCCGAAGTGTAACGGTCCATTATTTGCTTCGTCCCTTCCATAACGCGGACACGGCCGAATTGCCCGCGAGCCGCACAGGAAGAGAAACCGATGGAAGCCGATCGTAAACGAATACTCGTGGTAGACGACGATGACGATGTGCGGTCTCTCTTGATCGAGGTGTTCGCACAGGAAGGCTACCTGACGTATGAGGCGGCTGACGGGGGCGAAGCCTTGGCCGAGATGATGACACGGCGCCACGACGTCGTCCTGTGTGATTATCACATGCCGCACATGGACGGGCTGGCGTTCCTCGAGGTCAGTCGGCTCGTCTGGCCGCAGACTCCCGTAATCATCGCCTCGTGTGATCCCGAACTGGCGGAGCCAGCCATGAGCCTCCGGACGGCCGGCGCCTACGCGTGTCTCGCAAAGCCATTCGATCTTGACGGGCTTCTCTCGGTGATTGAGGAAGCCGCTACCGGGAGATGCCGGCCGGGTCTGCACAGTGCCGTGTCCCGGTGATCGATTCTACTGTTGGAGGTCCATCCCGACACTCGAAGCTCAAGAAGAACGAATGCCCCCTATCCTGTGCACAATCACAAAGGAGGTCCCGATGAGGTTCATGGCAGCCATCTTGGCGATCGCATTCAGCGTGACGTTCACGGCATTGCCGACCTATGCGACGGATGCCGATAAGACGAAGCAGCAACAGGGAACCGAAAAAAAGAAGAAGGATGATCAAAAGCAGAAACGCAGCGACACCGGTCCACAGGGGGAGGAGCAGACCGGCGGAGCCGGACCGAGCGGGCCCAGCAGCGGTGGCAATGTGAAGGCGCCGCAACATGAGGGAGCCGGATCGAAGTCAACTCGCTAGAAGACGTCCATGATCCTGCATCATTCGGCGGCGCGCCTTGGCTTGGCGATTCTCGTCTACGTGGGGTTGGTCTGCGTGCCGCCGTTTGCGAGAGCCGAGCCCGACCAGACGGAGCCTCGTCCGATTCCTCCGGCGCCCGCGCCTCCGCCGCCGGCGCAGCCCTTGCCGCCCGCCCCGATTCCCGGGCCGCTGCCCCAACCAATCCCGCCTGCTCCCGCGCCCTCACCACGCACGGTCGAACCATGAGCGCGCCCATCGTTCGCATCGGGGACCTTGAGATCAATCAAGACCTCCGTGTTCAAGAGCAGATGTGGAAAATCCAACGGATCGGCTGGGCCGCCATGGCATTGATTGTGCTCCTCGGCGTCGCCGGATTGTTCGGACATGGCCCGGCCAGCCGCGCATCGGCCGGGAACAAAGACGATCCCCTCTGGATTGAATATGAGCGATTCGGGCGCCATCAAGGCTCTTCAGAGCTTCGCTTCCATGTCCGTGCCGCCGACCCATCGAAGCCGATCAGTATTTGGATCGGCCCCGACTATGCGGCCCATGTGGATATACGACAAATCATGCCGCCGCCGGTGAGGACCACGCTGGCGGATCAGGGGTTCACATTCGAAGTCGCTGCGGCCGATCCCCAGGAGCCGGGCGTCGTGACTCTCCTTCTCGAATTTCGTGGCATCGGCCGGCTGAACGGCGAAATCCGTTCACCCGGCGCAGAGCCGGTGCATATCTGGCAGCTCATCTATCCGTAGGCGAGGCTCAGCCGGCGAGGGGCCTGCCGCAACGAAGGGAGACAGCATGGACGCCGTCGTACGGGCCCTTTTTGTATATCTGTTCCTTCTCTTGATGTTTCGTCTGGCGGGGCGTCGCACGCTGAGCGAGATGACGAGCTTCGATTTCGTGCTGCTCTTGATCATCAGCGAGGCGACCCAGAATGCCATGATCGGAAACGACTATTCGATCACCAACGGCGTGCTGGTCATCATCACCCTCGTCGGGCTCGATGTGCTCTTCACCAACTGGAAACACCGAAGTGCGTTCATTGAGCGCTGGCTGGACGGCCTCCCGATGATCTTGGTCGACAATGGACGCCCGTTGGAAGACTTGATGGATCGGGCCAGGGTCGATCGCGAGGATATCCTGGCCATCGCGCGGGAAAGTCAGGGCTTGGAGCGTATGGACCAGATCAAGTACGCCGTGCTGGAAGTCGGCGGCGGCATTTCGATCGTTCCAAAGAGCCAAAGCTCCTCATAACTCGATGAGCGACCGATGAAGACTTCAGAAGTTTTTCACTGCTTTGCCAAACAGGTCTCCGGCTGGGTCGGCACACCCGGCGTCTTCCTGGGTGCCATGATCATCGTGATCGTGTGGAGTGCGAGCGGTCCATTATTCGGCTATTCGGATTCCTGGCAGCTCATCATCAACACCGGCACCACGATCGTCACTTTCTTGATGGTCTTTCTCATTCAGAACACCCAGAACCGCGATGCGAAAGCGATTCACCTGAAGCTCGATGAACTGATTCACAAAGTGAAAGGCGCAAGAAACAGCCTGATTGATCTGGAACATTGCACGGAGGAAGAACTCGACAAGCTGCAATCACAATTTGAAACCGTGCGGAATGGCCTGCGGGACAAAGACAGGGCGCGCGACATCGATTAATGCACGCTCACTACCAATGGAACGCAGGTCATTCTGTCGTCGGGGTGCGCTCGATCCCACAGTTGCCGGGCGGCCCCGGCTCTCCTTGCACCCAGGAGCTGCGAGACGTGAACCCAGCGGCCTTTCGGATTTCAGCCAGTCTTGCTTGAGCGAATCTGAAATACATCTTGGTCTCTCATTGCATGTCATTTGTGTGTGGCATGCTTCACCATCATCCCCATGCTGACTTTCCCGGTCGGCACCTTGGCACCCTCGGGCCAAAGTGAAA
Organism: Nitrospiraceae bacterium; assembly: GCA_035250505.1. GTDB lineage: Bacteria > Nitrospirota > Nitrospiria > Nitrospirales > Nitrospiraceae > DASSBQ01. The sequence goes on from DATFFC010000144.1 coordinate 7,461, forward strand.
AGATGATTCCGTCAGTCTTGGCCACGGTGTCCGACAGTTCCTTGGCCTTATCGGGAGGCATATCCAAGACCTTGACATTCCCCGTGACAATCTCCTCGTTATGATCGTGCCAGAACTTTTTCCAGGATTTCTTCGGTAGGACCTTCTCGTCGCGAGTCACCGTCTTGGCAACGATGTACTCCACGCCGACGAGTTTCGCATTGCTGTCCTCTGTCTCGTACAGCAGGCACTCGATGAACGGCTCAGGAGAGACAACCTTGCAATAATGATGGAAAGGACCCCGTACCTTTCCATCGATCAAGTGCGGTGCCATAACGTGGATGACATGGCCGTCAGCGGGAGTCACTTTCGAGCTAACCTCCGGTGCAGGCGCCGGAGGTGCCTCTTGGGCTAGCGAGAATCCAGCCGTGATTGCCCAGGCAAGACAACAGCTTAGAACACTCACTGTCTTGATCATGGGGGACCTCCTTTCGGGATGCAACTTGCCACAGTCTATGCAAACGCCAGGAGACAGGCAAGTTGTCAGCATAGCGAATGTCGCGCTGGCCGTAAAGCATAGTTCCTCGCATGATTTATCTCCTTCCGGTTCAAGTACGTAATCTGATCTTCAATGAACGCCGCCGCGCCCGCCTGGCGTGCTCTTCACGCCCGTCCGTTCACTGGACAGCATCACGCTGGCGACGAATCTCACTGCACCGTTTGGCCGCCGTCGATCACCATGGCATGGCCGATCATGAAGGCAGCCGCGTCCGAGCACAACCAGATGACGGCCGCGGCGATCTCCTCGGGCTTGCCCATCCGCCCGACCGGCTCTTCCGCAATCACCTTCGCGCGCCCTTCGGGTGTGCCCCCGGTGAAGCGACCCATCATCGGGGTATCGATGTAGCCGGGACAGACGACGTTGACGCGGATGTTCTGCGCGGCGTAGTCGAGGGCCGCCGCCCGGGTGAGGCCGATCACGCCGTGCTTCGCGGCGGTGTACGCGGGACTGCCCTTGATGCCGATGACCCCGGCCCCCGAAGACACGTTGACGATCGAGCCGCCTCCCTGCTTGAGGATCAGCGGAATCTCGTACTTCATGCACAGGAACACGCCGCGGAGGTTGATGTCGATGATCCGGTTCCACTCCTCCTCGTACTCCGCCGTCGGAGCCGGCTTCCTCGGCTCAATGCCCGAGTTGTTCAAGGCGAAGTCCAGCCGCCCGAAAGCCTCAACGGTCTTGGCAAGGGCCGCCTTCACGTCCTCGACCCGCGTTACGTCGCACCGGACGGCGAGCGCGCGCCCACCTTGCTTCTCGACCAGGCGGGCCGTCTCTTGATTGCCCTGCTCGGACACGTCGGCGGCCACCACGCCGGCCCCCTCGCGGGCGAACGCCAGCGCCGCCGCGCGGCCGATGCCGCTCGCCGCCCCGGTCACGAACGCCACCTTGCCGACAAAACCTCCCGTCATACTCATCATGTCATCTCCTTCGCAATTAATCGTTTAAAGCTCACGTTTGCGCTTCTGCATATATTCCTCTTCAAGATCAAGGCTTCACCATGACTTTGATCGCTTTCCGTTCATCCATCGCACGATAGCCGTCCGGCACGTCGGTGAGACCAATGGTGCGATCGAAGACGCGTCCAGGATCGATGCGACCTTCGAGCACATCCGGCAGGAGTTCCTGAATATAAGCACGCACAGAAGCGGGACCGCCGCCGATCGTGATGTTGTTGAAGAACACTAAATCAGAGCTGGGAATCTCGTGGTAATGAGGAACACCAACGCGACCGACAACCCCACCGGGCCGGGTGATGCCCACGGCGGTGGCCATCGAGTGTACGCCGAAGCCTCCGGTAAGCTTGCGCACGTGTGCTACCGCTTCCTCGCCGCGCTCGCTCACTAGCAGGGCGCGCCAATTCACTTGCAAAGTGCCATGCGTGGAATCCCACGTCGCGCGGTCCATAGAGCACAGCTCCTCAGAGCGAGCATGTATTACGCTTTTCGCGAAGTCGTCCACGCTTCAGCTTTCGTCCCTCAGCGTACGGTGTACCCGCCGTCCACGGCGAGGGCATGACCGATGACGAAGCTTGCAGCAGGGCTGCACAACCACAGAACGGCGGCGGCGATCTCCTCCGGCCGACCAAGCCGCCCGATCGGCACGTCTTTCATCAGCTCTTTCATGGCTTCTGCTTGACTAGCCAACATGCCTGCGACCATCGGCGTCTCGATGATCCCCGGGCAGACCGCGTTTATGCGGATACCTCTGGAGGCATATTCGAGAGCAGCGCTCTTGGTGAGCCCCAACACACCGTGCTTGGAGGCGTGATAGACTCCGCGGCCGGCTATGCCCACGAGTCCGCCGAGCGAAGAGCAGTTGACGATGGCGCCACTGCCTTGCTCGCGCATCTGACGCAGCTCGTACATGCAGTTCCAGACGCCGCGCAGATTGATCGCATTCACGCGGTCGAAGTCTTCCCGCTGGCATCAGCGGTTTCTGCGAGAGGACTCTGCACACCGGCGTTGTTGAACGCCGCATCCAGGCGGCCAAAGGCGGATAACGTCCGCTCGACCATTGCCGCCGCCTCGGCTTCGTTGGCAACATTGCAGCGGATAGCAAGCGCCTTGTGACCGGCAGCGATGAGTTTTTCTGTCGCGGCACGAACTGCATTCTCGTTGACATCTGCCAGGGCCACCGCAGCTCCCGCCTCCGCGAAGGCTCTGGCTGTCACCAGACCCATGCCGGAGCCCGCGCCAGTAACGAGTGCGACTTTGTTCTCAAAAGACAAGTTCATGAACGAGTTCCTCCTTCACATCGTGTATCCGGGTTGCTTGTATAGCTCCTCGGGCTTGTTAAGAATGTCCGGCTTATAGACCTTCTCAGCCCAATCCTGTGGCTTGACTTCTTCGAAGGTTACCGAGACTGACTCTTCTCCGTAGTTCAAGACGTTCATTACGTCCTTGACGATTTCTTCGGCGAGTCTGATCTTCTGCTGTTCAGATTTTCCGAGCCAGAGCTTTACGATAATAGACGACGCAGTAGTCAATTACCTCCTGAGTCTCCGCGATACCGCCGATCATCGAGCCGGCGATACTCTTGCCGCCCTTGCGCGTGCGTGGATCGCCTGCATCATCGACTGCTGCGTGCCGACACACTCCAGCACCGAGTCCGCGCCGACGGCGTTCGTCATGTCCATGACGCGCTTCACGCCTCCGTCTTCTCCTCCGAGGCGCTATCGTTTGCCTCGCAATTATCAAAGGGCCATTCGCTGCTCTTTCATACCGACCCGCTTGGCCTGTTACTCAGATTTGAGAGAAGCCATGTCGATCGAGAAGCGGTACTTCACATCGGACTTGAGCAGTCTGTCGTAGGCTTCGTTGACCTTGTTGATCGGGATGACCTCGACATCGGCGGTGACGTTGTGCTTGCCGCAGAAGTCGAGCATCTCCTGCGTCTCGGGAAGGCCGCCGATGTTTGACCCAGACACGCTGCCGCGGCCGAAGATCAGGCCGAAGGAAGAAAGCGCCAGCGGCTTCGGCGGCGCACCGACGAGCGTCAGGTTCCCGTCGAGGCGGAGCAGGTTGAGATACTGGTTGATGTCGTGCTCGGCAGAGACGGTGTCGAGGATGAAGTCGAAGCTGCCGGCGTGCTGCTGCATCTCGTCGGCGTTGCGGGAGACGACGATTTCGTCCGCGCCGAGGCGGACCGCGTCTTCCTTCTTGCCGGGCGAAGTGGTGAAGACGATGACATGAGCTCCGAGCGCATGGGCAAGCTTCACGCCCATGTGGCCCAGCCCACCGAGACCGACCACGCCGACTTTCTTACCCGTCGTGACGCCCCAGTGGCGCATGGGCGAGTACGTCGTGATCCCAGCGCAGAGGAGTGGGGCCGCTCCGGCGAGATTAAGCGAGGGCGGGATACGGAGGACGAAGCGCTCGTCGACCACGATGCTTTCCGAATAGCCACCGTACGTCACGCTGCCGAGGTGTCGGTCACGGGAATTGTAGGTGAAAGTCACGTTTCGGCAGTACTGCTCAAGGCCATCCTTGCACTGGGCGCAGGTGCCGTCCGAGTCGACGATGCACCCAACTCCGGCGAGGGTCGCCGGGCTTATACCTGGTAACGGCCGAACCGACCTTGGTCACACGGCCCACGATCTCATGGCCGGGAACAATCGGGTAGACGGTGGGTATACTGCTCCACTCATTACGGACCTGGTGGAGATCGGAGTGTCAGATGCCGCAGAAGATGATCTCGATCTGCACGTCGCGTTCGGTCAAATCGCGTCGCGGGATCGTCGTGCGGGCAAGCGGCGATGTCGCACTGGCCGCGGAGTAAGCTTTGGCATTGTGCATGGCTTTATCCTCCTTTTGGTTTCGCTTTAGGTCTGAATCAGGCTTGGTATTGCTCGTCGCTGACCTGTTGCAATGATATTCATAAAGTAGGATCTCCACTCGGACCTTTCACTAGCAGCGCGCGCCAAATTCCTTGCAGAACACGCCAAAAGAGTTGGCAGCAGCGTAGGCGTGAAGTCAGAATTTGGCGGAGATGTGGCGGCGCGAAGAGGGCCCCTTAGATTCGTAACGCAGCGACGTCTGCTCCGCAATGCCGCGAACGCCATTCGCCAGGGGACGTGCCCTCCCAGTCGTGGAAGGCGCGGAAAAAGGAATTGGCATCTTCATAACCCAACAGAAACGCTGCTTCACTGAGCTCAACCGTGTTCTGTCCGAGGTATTGGTGCGCGAGTTCGCGCCGCGTGTCTTCGACAACTTTCTTAAAGTTCACACCCGCGTCTCTGTAAGGCGACGTTGAAGCGTGCGTGCACTCAGGTGCAGTTGTTGCGCAACATCCTGTAGGCTCGGGCGTCTTCCTGCCAAGGACCGCTTCAACGTGTGTTTCGCTTGCTCCTCTATATTCAAGGCGGCGCGACGTGCTTCGATTTCGCTGTCCAACTGCGCTCCAAGAATCTTGAGCAGCTCTTCGTTGTACGTAACAAATCGGCGGTTAACGTCACTGCTACGCAAGACGATAGCGTTCCGCTCGGCGTTGAACCTTACCCGGCATCCAAAATGGTTTTCCAACAACTCACGATGTTGTTGCGGCCGCATGAGTTCCAGACGGAGCGGTGTGATCCGGCTATCGGTGCCACGCCGACCGATGAAGAGAACCCATGCCAAGCACACGTCCACCAGCACATCGGGTTCGCTCTTTTCGGCTTGGAGGAAAACGAATTCCACGGTCGTTTCGTCGCCTTTCCTCTGGACCCGAATTTCTTCAGGGCAGGTGAGTTGTTTGCACAAGGCGATTCGTTCAAGGGCATCGCGGTAGGATCGACTGCACACCGCTGCGATCTCGCTCGGATCATAACGCTCGAACCGTGGTTCGGACCCGAGTTTCAACCCGATTGCTGGATCTCCGCTGACCTCGCCAATCGCCTTCCACAGTGCGAACAGTTCGGAGGTGGAAGCGTAGATCTTTTCTTGTTCCAGAAAATGCGCAGGCAAGGCCGCGTGGCGCAACACCGCAGCGACCGAAATCTGGCGTTCCCGCAGTCGGCCTGCCAAGAGCTTGGAAACCTTGAACCGGTCGCTCATGACTTTGGGTATGCTCATACTTGAAAACGAGTCGTGAATGAAATGTTTATCGAGTAGAACATGCGGTCGCCGTCGTATTGTACTGATCGACGGCAGCAGCCTCGGCGGTGGACGTTTCGCGAATCATCTTATTTCAGATGTTCGGCGAAAAAGGATGTGATACGTCACCCGGCCGAATCTCATCGAGGATCTCGCAACGCAAGTCAATATGAGCACATTCGACCTTTCCACCATCATTTCCGAGCAACGACAGCCGTAAGCCCGCTACAGTACCAAAAATAGCGGAGCGGCAGGGGACAATCAAGCTGCCCGAAGGGCAATGGTTAACACTGAAGCCCGAAATCTGAAGTTCGAAATACGAGTTTTTTGGAAAGCTGGAGTTTCGGATTTTGGAATTCGAGTTTCGGATTTCGAGATTGGCTTTTCTCACGAGTCAAACGCCCAGAGGAGCGAGAAGAGGATCATGTGTTGACTGCGTGCGAGCCGCGGCATCCCGGACGGCAGATTGCCGTCCTTGAAGAAGCCTCCCTCCGGACCGGTGGAATCGTCATACCGATATTCCAATCGTGTGAGCCAGAGTTGGCGTCCGACATGGCGCTGGTATTCGAGCGTCGTCGTCACGGCCCATATGAGCTGGCGGGCATCCGTCATCCGGCCGTTGCGATCCCAAAACCATTCAGGCCTGAGGGCGACACTCCAAGGACCGGACAAATCCCATTTCGTGAACAATGCGGCGCCGGTCCAGAACGTCCGCTCATGATTCGGCAGGTCCGCCGCCCGCTCCGTACCGATGTCATAGGCGAATGCCACCGTGACATCATCGCCTCGCCATTGCAATTGCGTGTCCGAAAAGAATCGCCAGAACCGCAGCGACGTATCGGCTTGATCCGGTCCGTAATACAGATTCTGCGCCACCACGACGCGCTTCGCGATTCGCCAGTCGACTTCCGCGCCGTAGCTGGGCAGGTTGTTCGCATGCGCGAGGTACTGAAACCCGTTCATGATATGGAATCCAACATCCACGTTATGGGTAATGGCGTAGCGGCTTCCCAAGCCGAACACAAAATTCGGGGAATAGTCCGTGATATAGGCCCGCGTATAGTTGAAATTCTGCTTCGCATAGAACGATTCATAATTGATGTACCCCTTCATTAGCCCGGCCGTCAGCATCAGCCCCTTCCCGATGGGAGCCAAGTAGCTCAAGTTCGCACGGGCAACGTGCCGCAAGACATCCGCTTCCGGCACCGGCCGGTCTCGGCCTTCGGCCTCCCGGGGAACCAGCGCATCCGTGTCATACCCCGCCTGGCCTGCGAGCTCGAACCCCCAATCGCGGGCCCGATGCGGCTCCTTGTGCACATAGCCGAGGACCATATTGGGCGCGAGTTCATTGGTGCGCGGGGTGGTTTCCTTGCTGCGCCACTGATGATTTTCAGGGAAGTTGAAGTTCAAGGCGTAACTGAGATCCACCAACCCGCCGTACTGCCAGGGACTTGGCCCGTTCGGGGAAGAGCCGGATTGCGCAAAGGCGGGCCATGCGCGCATGGCAAGGCACGCGCACATGGCGATCATCAACAGGAAGAGGCGAACAACTTTCACACCACCGACCCGCTTGTCCCGACACGTAGAGCATGGTCCTGCTTTGATAGCCCGCATTATTCATGAAAGTTCGTGACGAACTGCGGAGACGCCATGCGAGGTCCACGCCGCGAAGACTAATGAGGTCCACGCCGCTACTTCAACTGAACCACTTTGCCGCTGCCCGCGTCCACATAGACCTTGCGCTTGTCCTGCTTGGCATCGATCAGTTCGACTTCATAGACGGCGCGACCGTCTTCCTTTTCCAGCTCGGCCTCGACCGCACGCGCGCCCGTTACACTGGCTTCGGCCGTCCGAACGGCTTCGATCAATGAGATGTTCGTGGTGCCGATCAAGTCTCGCTTGCTGGCGTGTGTGCATCCGCCGGCCAACAGACCCAGGGCTCCCAATGCCGCCGCTCCAACCAACATTGCCTTCATAACGCCTCCTATTAATTATGGTTATGGTTCCACCTGCACCTTATTGACGACATCGACGACTCCGTCGACGTCCTTCGACACACGCCCCGCTTCTTCCTTATGACCATATTCATCGACTTCTCCAGCTAAATACACCACTCGGCGACTGACGCTCACCTCCACATGGAGCAGATTGACCGGCTCATGATCATACAGGACCTGTTTGACGGCCCGGCTGATCTGATCATCCCGTTCCTGAATTCGGCTTGCGCAACCCGACAGCCCAAGCCCGAGGAGACCAGACAGCACGGCCGCCAGGCTAGATCTGAGAACTCTCAAATGCCAAATCCCAAATTTCAACTCGTTTCCGACTTGTTCGGAGAATTCTCAAATCACTTCCCTTCCGCCGGCACCGTGTACTGCTTCTCGATCGCCGCCCGCATCAGGCGGCGACTCTCGGCGGGCGACAGGTCCCGGCGCCTCTCGATCCGGCGCGCCGCTTCGGCCAGCGATTCGTCCTTGATCCCCTCCGCGAACCATTGAGAATAGTGTCCGAGGCGCAGATGATGTTCCCAGGTTGGATCGTCCACGCCGTCGGCGATCTGTGCGAACAGAATCAGATTCTGAGCCCGCAGATTCAACCGATTCTCCGGCCCCCGGAAATAGAAACTACGGTCCTGCGGCAGTTCGCCTTCGGCATACTTGCGGCGGTGGCGTCGCCGGTCCATGTCGCTGGGCGCGATGTGCAGCTTGAACGGCAACTCTTTCGCGGAACGGTCCCAGACGACCGCCTCGCCCGGAACGAGCTCCTTTACAGGGACCGGAGGAATCGATTCTTGGATCGCAGCACAGTAATCCGCGATGGTGTTGCCGGGACTTTCGCCGAGCGCGATGAGGGTATCCACCGTTTCCAAGACGGATCGCTCGATCTGACCGGGATGGACCGTGACGTAAATCATGCAGCTCAACTTCTGAGTCAAGACCAGCGAGGCGGGGTTCCAATCAGACGGCAGAAGGTGGTGAGTTTCATCCACCAAGACCCAATGGGGCCGCCCAGTCTTGGCCCGCAATTCTTGGAGTCGTGGAACCAGGCCCAAGAAAAAAGACGGCCGGTCCTGCAGCGGCAGACCGACGAGATTGACCACGACGTTGTTGATCGGATTGTCCAGAGCCGTCAGGATCTCCTGCACACTGGGTCCCCGCTGCACGGTCCCGAGAATAAGAGCCTCGGTGAACGCTTCATAATCTCCTTCCGGATCGATGACGCAGAATTGATAGCCGCGCTGGGCCAGCCGCTCCAAAATGCCGGTGGCCAGCGTGGACTTCCCGCTTCCGGACGTGCCCGCCAGGAGCAGGTTGCTGCGCGCCGGGTACAAAGTGAAATCGCCTCCCTGGTCGCGCTTTCCGAGCAGAATGCGGTGGCGGGGCGCTTCCCACCGGTCGCTTTCCAGATCGCTCTCCAACAGGTCGGCGATGATTTCCTCCACACCGGCGCCGCGAGCGCCGCGAGTCGTCCGGTCTGCGGCCTCTTGGAGCATCGGCACGGCGTTGGACACGGCCACGGCGTACTCCGAGAGGCCGAGCAAGGCATGGTCGTTCTCACCGTCGCCGATGGCCACGACGTTGTGCGGTGAGAGATCGAGTTCCTTCAACGCAGCCATCAGGCCCGACGCCTTGGTGACTCCGGTCGGGAGGATCATGACGGCTCCCTTGTTAAAGACAATGCGCAACTCCAAGCCCAGATCACGAATGGTCTCCAAGACAACCTGCTCGTAAGGAAGATGGGTCGCCACGATCGTTTGGCCCACGCTGAGATTCTCTACTCCTCGCCGGCGCAGCTCCTCCACAAACACCGCCGATGGGGCCGGCGCCAACACCTCTATTTCCTTCGAAGCAGGCCGATAGAGGAGCGCGCCGTTTTCCGCGACAACGCGCTCGCACAGATCCATCTGCGGGAAAATCTCCAAGAGATCGGGGAGAACACGACCGGTCACTAAGATGAGCTTCCGTCCGGAGGCCACCAGCCGCTGAAGAGCAGCGATCGTTTGGGACGGCACCAGTCCGTCGGTCGCCAGCGTCCCGTCGTAGTCGACCGCTAATGCGAGATAGCGCATGTCTTAGTACATTGGGCGATGCATTAGAGCATCCCGACAGGCCGTTCTACATTGACGGTCAGCCTGAGGCGGACTCGGCGAACCGGCTCGTCAGGATCGCGGGTATAATGGGTCCGATCCTCACCCACTTCGATCTCACGAAGCGGCAGCGTCACTCGCTGCTTCATATGAGGGGCTGCCGTCTCCAAGGCCAAACTCACCACCTCCCCGGTACAGTCGGTCACCTGTGCGTTGAGATTCTTCTCGTTCACAAAATCAACGGTGACTCGTTCTTCATCGTTGATCCACGGCCGGATGAGACGGGCTTTTGCGTGGTTGTCCATATCTCTAGCTTATGGCAAATGGCATATAGCGTATGGCACATACATCGGATCAAAGAATGGCGCTCCCCCCTCTTTGCTCGTGCTATCAGCTATAAGCCATATGCTCCTCTCCTGCTCGTGCCACTAGCTATTAGCTATACGCCATATGCTCTTGTTTCACTCGCTCGCCACCCGGCGGCTGTCCCAGAAGATGAAGGGCCGATACCCGACGAACGGCGAAGCAGCAGGGTATGTGGTCCGGCCGATTTCACGCTCCCATGCGGTCATGTCCCGAATGAGCAATGCCGGAATATCATGCCTATCTTGATCGAGCTTCGCAGATCTCAGGCCCTGTACCTCGCCGATGACCGTGACGAGTGTACCTTTCTTGAGCTTATCCGCGTCCGTAATATCGCCGTGAGCGTCAATGGCGAGAAAGCGTCCTCTCGAAGAAGTGGGAGCGTCAAGCGGACGCAGCGTTCGATCCATCGGGAGATGGAGGATCTCGACGGTTGTGTTTTGGTCTCGCCGACCGATGTCCAGAATTTCTCCCCCCCACACCACCGTCCGTCCCTTATATGAATCAGGCGCCTCCTCCACCTGTTCATACTGAATGTCCTTGTTCACTTGCTCTTTCAAGCGTTTCGGGATGACGTGGTAGCTCGAACAACCCACGAGGATTACCGTCACGATCACTCCTACTCCGATGAACCCGGTTCTCATGGCATCACCACACCAAGCTTCGCTTGAGCCGCCGCGTTCGATCAATCGCGGCGGAGAGGTCTTTGGCCACCGACTTCATGTGCCGGCTCGTCGCAGCAGCGACTCCGTCATTGCAGTAGGAATCGTTCATGAATAATGCAGGTCAGCTTCCCGGCACTCTCGTTCCTTCCCAAAACACGTACGGACGGTAGCCATAGTAGTAATGTCCATAGTAGGGCCCGTAGTAGGGATAACCCATTGCTCTCGACACCTTTGTATCCCACACGGTCATGTCCCGGATCTGAAGGGCGGGATACTCACGAGGACCGAGATCGGAGGTCGAGGAGACGGCTCCTTGTATCTGGCCGATAATGGTGAGCCTGGTTCCCTCCTTGACGACCGCCGGGTCCAAGATCTCGCCCTGAGTATCGAACGCCAGAAACCGGCCGTTGGATTCCGCCCGCTCCGCCGCAGGAATAAGGTCGTCCGTCAACGGCAGTTGCAGCACTTCGATCTTCGTGCGGTCCGGCAGCCGCGTCGCGTGCAACACTTCCCCGCCCCAGACCACGGTCTGCCCCCTATAGAGATGAGGATCATTCTTCGTTTCCACAAACGTCAAGTTCCGATTGACCTGATCCTGGTACTGCTTCGGGATGACTTGGTAGCGGTTGCACGCTGTCAAGATCAGCATGACCAGCAAGGCAACGATTACTGTGGTCTTCTGTCCCATAACGGCCTCCATCAGCCCGCGCCGGCTCCCACATCGAGTGCCCGGCTCGGGATACTACCTATCTGGACGACGCGGGTGGGACGGCAACGTCCACCACCTTGTTTTCGTTGTCCAAGAGCAGAATCACCGATTCTCCTTTGCGGAGCTTGGCGATTCGCTCGTGCATGACTTCGCGTACTTCGAAAGGCCTTTCTCCGTCGCCCGTCTTGATCGTGATGCGGTCGGCATGCAACGGCTCGACGACCGTGCCGTCCACTTGCCGGTTGGCTCCCTTGATCGGCGACTTGTCTTCCGGCCGCTTGTGCGCATCTTTGGCCGAATCCCGGCTCGCAAACGTGCCGTCGCTGATTTTGTTGGTTTCATCGATCAGGAAGATAGCCGGAGCGCCGACTGGGATCGCGGCCAGTTTGCTCCGCGCCTGCGACCGTACCGCAAACGATTCCTCTTTGCCGTCCTCGCTCTTGATCACCACCCGGTCCTGCCCGATCGGCATATTGCCTGCGATCGAGCCGCGCAGGATCTTGTGGCTGCCGGAAGGGTGATCCAGCGGATGATAATCGACGATCAGGTTCTGTTCATTGACGACGATAATCAGATCATCGCCGGCTTTGATGGCAGGAAACTTCTTCTCCTGCGCCGGCTTCAAGGGCAAGAACCGCGGCTGCACCTCGCCGATGTTGACCTTAATCTGATCCGAGGTGACGGCTTCTACCTTGCCGAGGACCGCTTGACTTCCCTGCAAGAGCTGCTGTTCGCCCTTCTGCTCCGCTCTCGTTGCCTGCGCCAAGAGCTGATTTTGAGCCGCCGCCGACTTGGTGATCCGGCGGTCGTTCTCGCCTTGGGCGTGGGCGAAGGGGCTTCCGAGCAGCGCCAGAAATAGGGTGACAGCGATGGTGGATGTCGTTCTTATCTGCTGCATGATCTCTCCTTTGCTGGAATGAGTTGCGCAGCCGTCACGTCGTTCCGGACGGCCTATAGGGTCAGCTTCCCATATCGCCGACACGGATGGCGCCGGGAGCGTTCAATTCATCCTTCGTGGATCCCGATTCCATTCTGATCGTGTAGCGATAGAAGCCGGGATTCTTGAAGCAGATGCTGGCCGTCTCGTTGGGATCGAGCGACGCCGATCCACTCTTGACCGTCAGGCCGCCGAATCCGTTGTTACAGGACAACCGGTTCCACACCCCATCCAGGAACACGACCCGAACCGGGGCATTACGTTTGTTGATCCATCGCACCTCGTCTCCCGCATTCACCATCAACTCTGTCGGCGTCAGTTGGTCCCCGATCACGACGTCTTTCACTGCTCCGGTCCTGGTAACCGTGGGAAGATTCGAGCAAGCGACGGTCAATACCAACACTCCCGCGCTCGCCAGCATCAGCCATCTCATGAAGCCTCCTCTGCGAAGGTCCCCCCTGGATTACTTTGTCTAATCCGGGTTGTGCCCACCATTATCTCCGTACAACTACCGGGTAATTTCCTGACTGCTCCACGCAAGATACAGGCCTAAGCGCATGCAGGATCCAGGCGACCTCATTCTGCATGCATAGGAGAGGGACCGCGAGACGCCGCAATGGTTTTCCTCACCGAGGAGAGTCGCTTGGAGGAATTCGTGAGGGACAAACTGTCTCAGAGGGGGACAAGCCATCCGACATCGCTATGTGAATTGAATATCAATCGGCCCTGCTCACTCGGCACAGCAAAGATCCAGCCTCGCTCACACACCATCCTAGTGGGCATTCATTTTGCTCGATAAACAGGAATCATTGTGATCGAACCGGGACTGCCTGGGTCGACGATTCGGAAGGAGCTAGAGCATGGACCTATTCGCAAATCTATTGGTAGGGATCAGCCTCGCGACATTCATGCTCATGTTTGTCGCCGGCTGGGTGGCGCGGCAATACATCATTCCTCGGCCCCGTTAGCACCATTGCATCAATGATCTTTGCGCCAGTGAATCATTCACTCACTGATTCACTGACTGACTCCCACCACCATGGACCGCACCACCCGGATGAGCGGTTCGGGATTGAGGCCGATCCACAGTACGAGCAGCGTGGCGGCGGCCAGCGACCACCCACCGATCGACCAGTAAGCGGGCTGACCCGCCCCGCTTTTCGCCGCCTCCATGCCGCCGCCCGTCATGGCGATGATAATCCGAAGATAGTAGAACAAGCCGATCACGCTGTTGATCACCAGCATGATCACAAGCAGCCACAGTTTCGCGTCGACACCAGCCGCGATGACATAAAATTTCCCAATGAATCCGGCAGTCACTGGAATGCCGGCCAGGGAGAGCAGGATCACGGTGAAGCATCCGCCAAGCCAGGGTCGTCGCCAGAACAGTCCCCGATACTCTTCGATCGAATCAGCATCCCCTCCGACGCTCGATAAGACCGTGACGACAGCGAACGCGCCGAGCATGGTGACGACATAGGCCACGAGGTAGAGGGTGACGGCCTCGGTTGCGAAGGGACCTGCGACGAGGAAGGCGACAAGCAGATAGCCGAGATGGGCGATCGACGAGTACGCGAGGATCCGTTTGACGTCCTGCTGCAACAGCGCCAGCAGATTCCCGACGAACATCGAGAGCAGGGCGACGACCGCCACGATGGGCCAGAGTACCGGCTCCCCCAACACATGACCGTCTGGACTATGGCGCAAAAGAAACCCGGCCACGGCGGCTTTGGACACGGTTGCGACAAAGGCCGTGATCGGCGCAGGCGACCCTTGGTAAACATCCGGCGCCCACATATGAAACGGGACTACGGCCAATTTGAATCCGAGGCCGGCCAGGATCATGGTGCGGCCGATCAACCGAGCCGGAGAGGCGGTCGCGGCATTTGCCGTCTCCGCGAACTGCGATAACGCCATCGAGCCGGTCTCATGGTAGATGAGCCCCATGCCGAACAGGAGCAGCGCGGATGAGACCGAAGACAAGATCAAATACTTGATCCCTGCCTCGAGCGACCGTGGTCGGCTGCGTGGATAGGCAATCAACCCATAGAGCGAGACGCTGAGCAGCTCGAGTCCGAGAAAAAACGAGGCAAAATGCGAGGCGACGATCAGGACGCATCCGCCGAGCGTCGCCAGCAACAAGAGCGAATAGTATTCCTCCCGCTCATCCGCCAGCAGGCCGAGATAGCCGTACGACAGGCCGGTCACGAAGAGCCCAGCGCTTAAAATGAGCCCGAGATAGAATAATCCATAGGAATCGACGACCATTACGGGACTAATTGCACGAGGAACCGTTAAGCCGGCTACGGGGAGCAGGAGCAGTCCGCCGCACAGTCCCCCGGCGGTCGCCGCCGCCGCCACTGCATGCCGCCGCAGAAACGCAGAGAGAAGCATCACCACCACGGCGGTCGACGCCGGCGCAAGAAGCGGCGCGAGAGCGATGACATCGGCACGAACCATGGTCTCAGTCCTGAGTCTTGAGTGCTGAGTCCTGAGCGGGAAGAACCGGGTTATCCCGAGCGGCTTGAGTATGGTTCGCGGCGATCCGCTGAATGTCGATCAAAGCCGGACGCGCCGTGTTCAAGACCGGCTGAGGATAGACGCCAAGCCAGACGTTCAAGACCATCATCACTCCCAGCGTGGCCACACTGATCCGGGACAAATCCGGCACCTGCCACTTCTCGGTGTTCGGACCATGAAAGGTCCGTTGAATCAAGATCAGGGAATAGAGCGCCGCGCCGACGATACCGATCGTGGCGAGCACGGCAAGCGGCATGCTGGCGCGATAGGTGCCGAGGAGCACCAGAAACTCACCGACGAAGTTGGCCAGTCCAGGCAGCCCCAGCGAGGCCATGGCGAATACCAGCGTGATGCGGGCCAATTTCGGCGTCACAGACCAGAGGCCGCCCATCCGACGCATATCGCGCGTGTGCAGACGTTCTTGCAACGAACCGGCCACGATAAACAGCGCGCCCGTGCTCAGCCCATGTGCCAGCATCGCCATGACGGCTCCCTGAAGCGCGTGCTGGTTCCAGGCGAAGATGCCCAGCAGCACGAAGCCCAAATGCGCAATGCTGCTGTAGGCGATGAGCCGTTTGAAGTCGAACTGCGCGAAGGCCAGGACCGCTCCGTAGAGAATGCCGATCACCCCGAGGCTCATCGCAACGGGAGCAAACTCGTGCGCGGCCTGTGGAAAGAGTGGAACGGCAAACCGCAGCAAGCCATAGGCGCCGGTCTTCAGCAACAAGCCGGCCAGGATCACGCTGCCGCCCGTCGGCGCTTCGGTATGGGCATCGGGCAGCCAGGGGTGCAACGGCACGGCCGGAAGCTTGACGGCAAAGGCCGCAAAAAATCCCAGCATGAGCCAGAATTCAGCCCGCGGGGCCAGGACGGTGTCCAGGAGCGGCGCATAATCGAAGGTCATCGTGCCGGTCTGGCGATAGTGCGCGATCGACAGCGCGAGGATCGCAATCAGCATCAACAGGCCTCCGGCCTGCGTGAAGAGAAAGAACTTGAAGGCGGCATAGGCTCGCCGCTCGTGTCCCCACAAGCTGATCAGCAGATACATCGGGACCAACATGATTTCCCAGAAAACAAAGAACAAAAAGAGATCCAGCGCGGCAAACACCCCGATGACCCCGGCCAGCACCCACAGCAGGTTGCAATGAAAGAAGCCCACCCGTTCCCGAATCTCGGTCAAGGACGCCGTGACGGCTGCGAGGCCGAGCACGCACGTCAGCAGGATCAGAAGCAAACTCAAGCCGTCCACCGCCAGGTGAATGCTGATGCCGAATCGCGGAATCCAGGGCATGTGCCAGGACGCGAGCCATCCATCGGATGGACCGGCCGCCGCAGCCCCCGGTTGAAACAGCAGAACCAGGCTCAGGACCAAGTCCAGTCCCAGGGCCACGGAGGCGATCCACCTCGGCCGCCTTGGGTCGCGTCCCCCGGCCCAAGCCAGCGGGCCGGCAATCAGCGGAATGAGAATCAGCCATACAAGCAACATAGCGACCTCACACCACGTGAATTCACTTTCTGCTCAAGACCAACGTTTCTAACCCATCATTCCGGCCAGCAGGACCCAGCCGATCAGGACGATGGAACCGGTTGCAAGCACGGCGGCATACCACCGCACACTTCCCGTTTGCAGCCGATGAAGACCTTCGTGCATCCACTCGCTGATGCGGACGACCGCGTCATAGAGGCGGTTCACCAGATCCTGCTGATTCCGCTCCGCGAACCGCACAAACGGCTGCGCGATCAGCCGCTCATAGGCG
>DATFFC010000145.1:0-5582 GCA_035250505.1 Nitrospiraceae bacterium
TGCCGCGGCATCCGCAGCCCGTACCCCCCATCTATCAACCCGAGGTCATCGCCCGCGCGATCTATTGGGCCGCACACCACCGGCGGCGCGAGGTCAGCGTCGGATGGCCGACCGCCCAGGCGATTGTGGGAGACAAATTTATTCCGGGTCTGTTGGACTATTACCTGGCTTGGACGGGATACGAGGCGCAACAGACCGGCCGGCCGATTTCTCCTGATCGTCCCAACAATCTGTTTGACCCGCTTCCCGGCGACTATGGAGCGCACGGCCGTTTCGACAAAGGCGCGCGCCGCGCCAGCTTTCAGTTCTGGGCCAACCGGCAACGGAACTGGCTCGCCCTCGCCGGCTTAGGTCTGGCTGCCCTGCTCGCTCGTCGCGTGTCCGGCCGGCTCGGCCACAGTGAAATCGACCACCCCTATATAAGGAGGGCATCATGACGCGCTACGGTTCCATCGTTTTCTCGATTGTTCCTCTGGTCCTGACGGTCGCATGCCAATCATCGTCCCCCCCGACCGACACGAAGCATCGGGCAATCGCGGCTGGCGGCACAGCCGCGCCCTCTTCATCCGGAAGCCAGCTTGGGTCGGACGACCAGCCGGTCCTGCCGAAGGCGAATCCCCAGATGCTGGACCAGTTGAAACAGCATGAGCCGGAGTTCAAGGATCACTACGATCGCCATTACGCCGGCTCCGGCTATGGATACAACCAATACCGTCCCGCTTACCAGTACGGCTACGAGCTCGCCATGGATACACGCTACAGGACCATGGAATGGAGCACGCTCGAGCTACAGGCCCGGCGAGGGTGGGATGAGGCCACGCTGGGATTATGGGATCGGTACAAAGATGCCGTGCGGTTCGGATGGGAACGTGGAGTAATTTCCCAACGGAGCTGATCGTGCCGAGACGTCCGAATCGGGGGCAAGGAGGCCGAGGCTCGCATCTCATTGATGAGCGTTCACCGCCGGTAGCCGGTCCGCAGAGAGAGCGGTTCCAGTTCCTTGACCGTACGCGGCGCCTGTTCGGTCCTTCAGGAATCTTCAGCTATCCCCTCGTCCTCGCCTTTGGTCTCACATTGAGCGGCTGTGCGTTGACGACCGGTTATTCCGAACAACGGACGACGCAGAGCAATGAACGGCGATGCGCGCCCATCAGGTTGGAACAGCAGCTTCGGACCGTTTCGCTCGATGTCATCGACCACTCGCATGACGATCCGCTGGCGCAGGCGGCGCGCGGACGAGTCCCCACTTCCTTTTCCTGGCGGGCGATTCATACGGCCAAAGCCATCGACATCCTTCCGCTGTTAAACCAGATTGAGCTGGCCGAGGAACTGCCCGCATCGGATCCCTCCGGCCCCATCAAGTTGCTCGGGCTGCGGCAGGAAGCGCTGGGACGAGTCCTGTTGGCGCTAATCGCGGTGTCGAGCACCACCGCTCATGTGAGCTGCGAAATCGAACGGACGTACGAAGTCGCCGATCGCCTCAAGAACTCGGAAAGCGCACGGGTGAAGCAGCAGACCTTATGGGCCGTGATCCTCGGCGCCGGCGCGGCCATTGCCAGCGGAGGCTTCAGCATCGCGGCCACTCCTGCCGCCGCCGAAGGAATCGCGTCCATTATCGGAGGCACGATTGCGGGGACGTTGGGTATTTCGGCCCTCTACCAAGAAAGCGAACAACATTTCGAGCATCATGATAACATCCTGCGCGAAGTGTGGGAGAAGCCGGCCCAACCGAGTTACTTTCCGCCGTCCGTGTGGGAATTTCTGAATCGCCCGATGAAGCAGGACACCGGCAGCCGGACCTTCCGCGAAGAACTGATCGACGGCTGGCGACAGGAAGGGCGCCTTGGGGCGGCGGGCTCGGATGAAGAGCGCCTCCGCATCGCGCTTTTGTTCGCCGATGGCGGGCTGTATCGAAGCAGCGATCTGGTGGTTCGAGGACAGATGCTCGACATGCTGCGGGCCACGGTTGGGCTCATGAATCAGGACCTGGAACTCCTCATCCGCGAGCTGATGATTCAGATGGCCCTTCGTAAGGAATCATGGCAGCGCGGAGGACAACAGAAATGAGCGACCTGTTTGCGGCACGCAGCCAGATGGGGATGTCCTTGGCCTTCCATATCATCTTCGCGGCGATCGGCATCGCCATGCCCTTGATGATGACCGCGGCGGAATGGCGGTGGCTCCGGACGAAAGATCCGGCATATCTGGCCTTGGCCAAACGCTGGGCCAAGGGGACCGCCATCCTCTTCGCGGTCGGCGCCGTCTCTGGCACGGTGTTGTCCTTTGAACTCGGTTTGTTGTGGCCGCATTTCATGGAGTGGGCCGGCCCCCTGATCGGGCCGCTGTTCGCGCTCGAAGGCTTTGCGTTCTTTACGGAGGCGATCTTTCTCGGGATCTATCTGTACGGCTGGTCCCGCTTGCCGCCGCCGATCCATATCGCAGCCGGGGCCGTGGTCGCCGTGAGTGGCGTGGCGTCCGCCGTCTTCGTCACCATGGCCAATGCCTGGATGAACAGTCCCACGGGATTCGAAGTGGAGGACGGATCGCCGCGGAACATCGACCCGGCGGCCGTGATGGCCAACCCTCATGCGCTGCACGAAAGCCTGCACATGATTCTGGCCGCCTTCGCCGCCACCGGCCTCTTGGTCGCCGGCATCCACGCCTTTCTGATTCTTCGTGGCGCGCGCGACGAGTTTCATCACCATGCCCTCCGCTTGGCGCTGCTGATCGGCGGTATTCCGGCGCTGCTGCAACCGTTCAGCGGCGACCTCTTGGCCAAGCTGGTGGCCAAGCACCAGCCGGCCAAACTCGCCGCCATGGAAGCATTGTTTCAGACCGAACAGGGAGCGGCGTTCCACATCGGCGGGATTCCCGACGAAGAGACACGGACCGTTCCATTCTCCATCGCCGTCCCGAAGGCGCTCAGTCTGATCCTCTATCGGGATCCGGACGCGACCGTGGTGGGACTGGATCGCACGCCGCGGGAGGATTGGCCGCCGGTCGCCATCGTGCATATTGCATTTCAGATCATGGTCGGCGCAGGACTCATCATGACGGCGAACGTGTTGTGGGCCGCGTGGCGATGGAGGCAGCACCGCCTCACTGATGACCGCCGGCTCTTGTGGTCGCTCACGCTGGCGGCGCCGCTCGGCTTCATCGCCATCGAATGCGGCTGGACCGTCACTGAAGTCGGGCGACAACCGTGGATCATCTACGGAGTCATGCGGACCAGCACCGCCGTCACACCGATGCCCGGGATCATCGTGCCCTTTATCCTCTTCACGCTCTTATACGGGCTGCTGGCGCTCGTCGTGTTCTGGACGATCCGGCGCCACATCGCCGCCACCGCGCGGCACACCGACGTGAAAGTCCCGCGACGCCTCGCACAATCAGAAAAGGCCGGTGCCGGATGACTTGGGAACTGCTGTTGGCCGGCATGCTGCTCGTCTCCCTCGTTCTCTATGTGCTCACCGGCGGGGCCGATTACGGGGCCGGTGTGTGGACCCTCCTTGCCAGAGGGACGCGAGACCGGGCCCACCGGGCGCTGATCGACCATGCCATCGCGCCGATCTGGGAGGCGAATCATGTCTGGCTCATTTTGGTGGTGACGATTTTGTTTGCCGGGTTCCCGCGTGCCTACGCCTTGATTACGACCAGCTTGCACGTGCCGCTGACGGCGCTCCTCATCGGGATCGTGCTGCGGGGATCCGCCTTCGCGTTCCGAACCAACGACATCAAATCTCGATCCGAGGAGGATGCCTCACAAGTATTCTGGACCTGGATTTTTGCCGGATCGAGCATTCTCGCGCCGTTGATGCTGGGAACCACGGTCGGCGCGGTCGCCGCCGGCCACCTCGCCCTCCGCCCGCCGACTTTTTTTGATTCATTCATCGCGCCATGGTTGGCGGCCTTTCCTCTGCTCGTGGGCTGTTTCGCGCTGACGTTGTTCGTCTATCTCGCCGCCATCTACCTGATCTTCGAAACGGATGACCGCAGCCTCCAAGAAACTTTCCGGAGGCGAGCGCTCGTCTGCTGGTGTGTCGTCTCGGCCATCGGCATTGCGGTGCTCTACCTGTCCCGCCGAGGCGCGCCGGAGGTCTACAACGGACTCGCACACACGAGCCTCGGACTTCTCACCCTGGCAGCGACGGCGATCACGGGCCTCATCGGCCTGATCGGCTTATTTTTTCGCCGGTTCGTCATCGCACGAGCGGGCGCCGCCCTGCAAGTGGCGCTGATTATTTTTGGATGGGCCGGCTCACAGTATCCGTATCTCGTCGCAGCCGATCTGACCTTGACCGAGGCCGCAGCGCCGGACGTCACGCTGCGTCTCCTGGCGGGAAGTCTGGTCATCGGCGGGATAGTTCTATTCCCATCCCTCTACTACCTATATAGAATGTTCAAGCCTCATGCCGTTTTTGCCCTTGCCGAGGACGAGGCAAATTGTCCGTCTTCAGACATCCTGTCCGGCCGTGACACCGCCGCCGAGCGGGCGCGACGGGAAGAATAGAGCGGCTTGACGCTTGCAGGTCAGGGTACCGGTAATACCATAGGAGGTTCCAATCGCATGCACCCCGGTATCTTTGAACATACCGTCCGCAGGCCCGACGCCTTGAAAGGCTACCGGGATATTGCCGATGTCGAGCGTTTGATTTGTGGCATAACGGGAACGGCATTCCTGGTCCATGGGGTGAAGCGGCGAGGATGGGAGGGAGCGGCCACCGCCTTGCTGGGAGGAGCACTTCTTTACATGGGCGCGACCGGCCGGAACGCGCTCTACCGCAATCTCGGCATTCACCTGGTGAGAACCACGACGGGCCGGCAGCGCTGTGAAGTGGTCAAGTCCATGACGATCAACCGGCCGATTGGCGAGCTCTTTGCATCCTGGAGAGACCTGAGGAACTTACCGAGATTCATGTCGCATCTGACGTCGATCGAAGTTTTATCGGATAAGCGGTCACGCTGGAAAGCCAAAGGGCCCGGCGGTCTCCCGATCGAATGGGAAGCTGAGATCGTGAACGAAAAAGTCGATTCGCTGATCGCATGGCAATCCTGTGAAGGCTCCTCAGTGGCCAATTGGGGCGTGGTGCGGTTCAGCCCGGCCCCGGGCGGACGAGGCACGGAAATCTCAGTGCAGCTCGAATATGAGCCGATCGGCGGCTCGACGGGGGTAGCGCTGGCCAAACTCTTCGGCGAAGAGCCATCGCAGCAAATCGAAGAGGATCTCAGGCGCTTCAAGCAAATGATGGAGGCCGGCGAGATTCCGACCACGGCGGGACAACCGAGAGGCGGAGGCAGGGCTCACCCTCATTGAGCGTGGCATGACAACGACTAGAGGACGGCCTATGAAGTCTGGTGGAGCAGTGAAGACAGTAACGGCGAGATCCAGAGGTGAATTCAATCGAGGCGCGTCCGTGTCGCGCTCTCCCGCCGGCCGGGCGAAAGCCCGTACGATTTTTCACCCTACCCCGCGCGAGCGTGAAGTCTTGAGGCTTGTGTGGGCCGGCTTGTCCAACCGGGAAATTGCCGACCGGCTGGGAATCTCATCACGCACGATCGAGGCCCATCGGGCGAGCTTGATG
>DATFFC010000146.1:0-14169 GCA_035250505.1 Nitrospiraceae bacterium
GGGCAATACACGTTGATACCGACGAAATCGAGCGGCGAGCCGATGACCTTCAGGTCCTCATCGGTGAACCTGGGTGCGTCCTTACCGGCCTCCTTGAGGTACGCATCGGTGTACTTGCCTTCGAGCATGACGGTGAGGAACGGGGCGTTCCGTTCGCGGGTGGCCAGTTCGGCGGCCTTGATGTGCTCGGACGCCTCGATTAGCGGGACGGCGACCTCGATGTTCTCCGGCGGACCGACCTTGGTTCCCTGCTTCCCCTTCGCCCGGATGGCTTGCACGGCCATCCCGTGGGCGAGCACCGCGTGATGGCGGACCTGGTAGAACTCGGCGGGCGTCAGCTTCAGCCCCGGCGCGAGAAAGACGGTCCTTGACCCGCCCGGAGCAGGGATCGCGAACCCTTTGTAGCCGGCCTCGGTTAAGGAGCGAAACTCGTTGATCGTGAAGAAGTGGCGCACGTGGTCGGAAAGCTTCTCGGCCATGTAGCCGGCGTAGTCGCCGAACGCCTTGGGGATGTCACGGCTTTGCCACCCGCCCTTGTCCTGCAAGGCCTGCGGCAGGTCCCAATGGTAGAGCGTGGCAAACGGCTCGATGCCGGCCGCGACCAGCTCATCCACCAGTCGGTTGTAGAAGTCCAAGCCCTTTGGGTTTGGCTGACCCGTCCCGCTCGGGAAGATGCGCGGCCAGGCGATGGAGAACCGGTACGCGGTCGCGCCCAGGTCATTCATCAGCTTCACGTCCTCCTTGTACCGATGATAGTGATCGTTGGCGACGTCGCCGGTGTCGTTGTTCTTGATCTCGCCCGGCGTGTGCGCGTATGTGTCCCAAATGGATGGGCCCTTGCCGTCCTCGTTCCAGGCGCCTTCGATCTGGTACGCCGAGGTGGCGGTGCCCCAATAGAAGCCCTTCGAGAACTCAGGCGCGGCTCCGCGCGGGGATTCCCCCTGAGCCTCCGACGGCGACTGAGCAGAGGTGGCCACGGGCGAGGCCAAGACCCCGAGCGCGGCAATGCCAGCACTATTTACAAACTCTCGTCGATTGAGTGTGTTGTCCATGTTATACCTCCTCGGCGTTTCGAGTGTGGAGTCTCATCAATCGATCAAGGCATGCAGTGGGCGAAGCAGATCGTCCCAGCGGCCGTCAGCAATCGTCCCCATGGAGAAGGATCAGGCGGGGGTGCCTGTGGTGTATCCGTGCATCTGGTCGCTCGACCGCAGCACTATTGTTTCTCCTTAGTGGTCATGTCGTTACGGTCCATTTGCTTCGGCTTGGCGTCCCGAATCAGCGCGTCGAGAAATGTATTCAACGGTGTGTATTGTGACGCGGTTCGTTCGTTCGTCAAATCCACTACCATGCTGCCCAAGGTGGCGAGCGCTATTTCGTGCTCGTAGACAGGATCTTGTGAGACGGCTTCGTTCGCCATCGTGGTTTCCGCCATCGAGACCCAGAGAAGATCGCCAGTCTCTGCATCCCACAACTGCAGCGAGATGCGCATGATGCTTGACCGAGTTTGGAGCAGTCGCACATTGAGTCCCGGAAACATCCAGCGGTCGATCATAGTTTGGGAAAAGGCAGCGAGTCGCGGCTGGAAGATGTAGCGGGCGCCAATCGCCGTGCCGATTTTCCGGAGGGTGTCAGCATCGAAGATGGAACTTTGGTCATAGTCGTTTCTCATCCGAGCAAACTCGGGGGCCAAGCCCTTTCGACTGATTCGAGAGCTGGTCTCCAGTTCGGTCACCACTTTCCAGGTTGGGTCCTCTTTTCGGAGGATATAGCCCAGGTAGTGCCCGAGTGTGAACTCATTTCCTCGCAGGCCAGGCATCGTGATGGCCGGAAAGACGGCGACAGGGTACTGCGCGAAATGGGTGGGATGAAATGGCCCCGGGATCGGTGTCGATTCGGTTCGGACCTGCCAATCATACATGGACCCCGTGCAGCCCGCGGCCGCCATGACGAAGAGCAGCGATGCGGCGAGTGTCGCTGCGGTTTGGGTCGAGTGCCGCTTCATCTGTGGCGAAGGAGCATCATCAATCAGCCTTGACCGCTTGCGTTTGGGGTGCACGCGGGAATGTGCATGTGATCATGCCATTTCAAGTGCCTGCCCGCGGTCGCCGCCACAGCGAGCCTTGATCGCTATGATGGTCGGTTCACACACGCTTGTAACGAATTCATGTAGGTATTATTCTATCCGCCTCAAACTGTCAATATTGATAGGGCTCACACAACGAAATTGCTACGTACAGGAATCCGTTAACGCTTTGCCATCATTCGACGTGCTTGGAGGAAGATTGGGTCTCACGGCGGGTGGCATAAAATGATTGGGGAGCCTATGCAGGGTCGGTTGAATGCTTTCGCTGCTTGCCTCCTTTCCTTCCTGGCGCTTCTCTCCGGCTGCCAGTATGTACGGCCGACGCTCAACGCTCCGTTGAAACAATGGGATCCTGGCTACGGTTATCAATTTCGGAACCTGGCACCGCCTGAGAAAGGGAATACAGACAGCTTCCTCTTTATTGCTGCCTTCTCAGGGGGCGGGACTCGCGCCTCAGCCTTGGCGTATGGCGCGCTGCGCGAACTCGCGAGCCAGCGCATCGTCTGGGAAGGGAAGGACAAGCGCCTACTGGATGAACTGGATGTAATTTTCGCCTTATCCGGCGGAACCTTCGCTGGCGCCTACTATACCTTGTTCAGCGACCGGATTTTTCAAGACTTCGAATCCCGTTTCCTCCGCAAGGATTGGGACAGCGAACTCAGGGGACGGATTCTCAGATCGCCGAGCAACTGGTTTCGGCTTTGGTCACCTTATTTTGGGCGGGCCCATATCATGGCGGATCTGCTGAATGAGGCGTTATTCGAGGGCAAGACCTATGGCGATCTCATCCAAAGGCGGCCCGCCCTCCTGATCCATGCCTCCGACATGGCCACGCTCGGGCGATTTGAGTTTCGCCAAGCTCAATTTGATGTCTTGTGTTCCGATCTGAGTCAGCTTCCCATCGCCTACGCCTCTGCGGCCTCGGCCGCCCTTCCCTTGGTCCTGAGCCCAATCACCCTCAAGAACTATGCAGGTCAATGCGAATATCAACCACCCGCCTCGTTACTGGAGGCCAGCCACTCAAAAAACATGTCCCAACGCCAACGAGCCAAAGAAATACTCTCCTTTCTCGATGCAGAGGCGCGGCCTTACGTCCATCTGCTCGATGGAGGGCTCTCAGACAACGTCGCATTGAGAGGCATCTTGGAAGGCGTCAGCGTCGCGGGCGGACTCGAGTCTGCCTTCAAGGGCATGGGTGTAAAGCAGGTTAAGAAGCTCGTCATCCTCGCCGTCAATGCCGAGACCAGTCCCGATGTGAAGGACTATCGGAGCGATGAAGTCCCGGTCTTTTCACGGGCTTTTAGTTCACTGGTCGATATCCCCATTAACCGCTATTCCACCGATAGCCTCCTGCTGCTCCGCTTTGCGGTGGAAATGTGGCGCAAGAACCTTCTCGCCTTGCCGGCGGAGATCGAGACGGTCCTGGCACGCGATGCGGAGATCTATTTTATCGAGGCAAGTTTTAGCAAAGTGGAGGATGCGGCCGAGCAGCAATATTTAATGAAAATACCCACGACGCTCTATCTCACCGACGAACAACTAGAACGCCTTTTTGCAGCCGCCTCACTGTTGATTCGCTCAGACCCCGAGTTCCAACGGCTGATGTCCGATTTGCAACGGAACCCCTAGCAAGAACGGGAAACCAACAGAGCGCGTCCTATAGATGACAAGCCTCCTGTTCCGTCAACGACGAGAAAATATAGGTCATGGCCACAATGACGAGTATACGAAGTACCCATCCTTACTTGAGCTCGTATCCGACGCCGAAAATGAGTGCTTCGTCCAATTTTTGGCGTCCCGGGGCCGGCTGCGTATTGAGCCGGAGATCGTATTCCAGGTTGAAATAGAAGTCTTTATAGACGAACACCCGGACGCCCGTGTCGGCGTTGATGCGCATGCCGTTTCCGTGCTCGAGATCATAAAACCCGTCGTGCTTGTGAAAAATGGTCAGGCGATCAGGCAGCAGCTTGTGTTCGAAACGCACGCCCCACTTGGCCGATGCCGTGGTGGTTTGCGGCACGGTGGTGTAGTGCTCGTTGACGTAGCTCATTCCGGTCGAGCCGGAGAGGCTAGTGCGGCCCGTGTCGAAAAATTGATAGCCGATGCCGGCACCCAACGTATTGCGAAACTGCAAATTCTGAAACGTGTCCTTTTCCCAGAGGCCGAAGGCGTCGAGAAACACTTTCTTGCTCACGAAATAGTCATACTTCGCTTGGGCCATGGAGTTTCTTGCGGTCAGCCGGTCGTCCGCTTCGCCGTAATTGTACTTGGCTTCCCCAAACAAGCGGTGCCGATCCGCTCGAATTGTCAGGCGGGCCGCGCCATTGACGGCCTTCGTGTTGGTATTGCCCGATGTATTATTGCCGCCCAGTGTGAAATTGCCCCGATACTGGATGAATCCGATGTTGATTCCTTTGACGTCGGAAAGCGGGACAGGGTTATTCGGCGACAGGGCGTTCACTTCGAGAAAGTCATATCCACCGATCAAGAAATCCGAGACGAGCCCATTTGACTTGCCCGGCACCTTTATCGTGATGGATTTCACCGCCGTGAGCTTCTGCACCTCTCCCCACGCGATTTTGATTTCCCCGCCATAGGTCGTTTGCAAGGTCAGGATGCCGTCCTCCATTTTGAGGATCCGGCCCGTGAGGCGATCGCCGTTGGTGAGGAACACTTCATCGGCGTGGGCTGTGCCGCTTGTGTACAGCAACGCCAACAGTAAACATGCGGGCCAAAACAGCCTGCGCCCTACGATGGTGCTCGGCATCGTGCGGAGAATGCTCTCGATGTGGTAGTGAAAGCTTGAGGTCAGTCTGAGGGCTGACTCATACCGCTCACATTCGTGAACGTACTCATCATGGGGAAAAGTTGCAAGAAAACTTTGTCACTTTGCAGGGGAATCGTCGGGGATGCGGGGAGAAGTTTTCGCTTGGAAGAAGTCGCCGCCCTTGGAGGCTTCGTCGTCGGTGCCCCAATTGATGTGCTTGTCCAATTTCTTGAGGAGAGGGACATGTTTCGAGCAGTGAATGTAAGCTTCCTGAACATCGACGAAGACCCAACATTCCGGACGAGGGCTCCCCTTGGCTTGCGAGGCCACCAGCAGCGTGTCCGTCGCGTCATGGCATTCCTGCACGGCTTCATTCGACAACACCCGAGCGGTTCCGTTGACATGGAGCCCGATGGTGCTATGGAGGAAATCGACGAAGACGATGCCGATGTGTGGGTTCGTCATTAAATTGCCGAGGCTCGCCATCACGCCGTTGCCGCGATATTCCGGATAGGCCATCCTCGTGCGGCCCAGCACCCGGACGAATCCGCGTGACCCGGCGCGAAAGGAACAGTCGCAGTGTCCTTTCGCATCAGCCGTGGCAATGAACATCATGTCTTGATCGTGAATAAAGCGGATCATCTGAGGATTGAGATAGGTCAGCATCTGACTGTTATGAAACGCCGCCGCGCGGGTCGCCGTGCCGAATCGTTCCTGTACTATACGTTCGCCGTCCGACTCAGATTGGCTCATATGTTGGTCCTCCGACAAATGGGGAGAATCCCCCGCGCCGGATCGGAAAATGGTGTGGCATGGCGGATGCGGCGTGCCGCTACGGCCCTCGCAGGGAGTGAACCGGCTTCGTGGCGCGGCGAGGACACTCAGCTTACCGTGCCGTCCACAAACGATCAAGCCGCCGTGACCGGGTAGTCTGCGGGCGGACTCTGGGGTGAGATGGGCGACCCCGTATGAGCCGATTTCGAGGAAGTGATCGGCATGTGATCTTCCTATGAGAGGAGAACAGAATCAGACGGTGGCGGGAACGGATTGCAATACTTGCTTCACCTGCGCGTGGGCGAGCACCACATCGGGCATGCGCTGGAGGGCCTCATAGTAGCTGCGTTCGAATCCGTCTCCTTGTTCGGATGGGCGCAACAGAGCCTGCACTTCGCCGAGCAGCTTGTACGCTTCAGCGAGACCGGCCGGCACTTCGCCTTCGAGCATCTGGTCGATGCGGACAACCAGGTTAGACAGCGGATGCAGCCAGGCAAACCAGGGATCTTTCATGACCAATTGCAGCAGTTGCCCGGTGGATTCAATGCGCCCGTAGATCCGTTCGTAGGTCAGTTGTTCCGCCACAATCAAAGCCTTATGGAGCCGCAGCAACCCTTGGCGCAGATCGACGATTCTGCTGCGAAGGTGGGCCGGGAGGGGATTGAGATGTCGACCATGGAGCAATGCCATATTTGCATTGTAGCAGATTTTATCCGATACGCCTCCCTTTCGGTGGGCTGGGACTGTCCACGTGGCCGGCAATGGATCTGATGGATCTGTGGAAAGTCGCTCGGTATCGGCCTCATGACGGCAGTTCGGCCAGCCGCAGCGTGTAGAGATAATGGTACAGGCCCTTCTGCTCCATCAACGAAGCATGTGTGCCCTCCTCGATGAGCCTGCCTTTATTGATGACTAGAATACGGTCGGCCCGCTGGATCGTCGTGAGCCGATGGGCGACCACGAAGGTCGTGCGATCGGCCATCAGCCGCTCGAGCGCCTCTTGCACGAGACGCTCCGATTCCGTATCGAGCGAGGAGGTGGCCTCGTCCAGCAACAGCAGCCGCGGATTCTTCAGGATCGCTCTGGCGATCGCCAGACGCTGCCGTTGTCCGCCTGAAAGGTTGATGCCTTTCTCGCCGACGACGGTATGGTAACCGTCCGGAAAGCCGGTGATGAACTCATGGGCATGCGCGGCCTTGCTCGCGTCAAAGACGTCTTGTTCCGTCGCCTCTTCCCGGCCGTAGCGGATGTTGTCGAGAATCGTGCCGCCGAATAGGATCGTCTCCTGAGGGACCAGCGCGATTTGCCGGTAGAGGCTGTCCAGCCGGACGCCTTTCAGCTCGTATCCGTCGATGGTGATGGAGCCTTTCGTCGGATCGTAAAATCGGTGGAGCAGGTTCAGGATCGTCGTCTTGCCGGCGCCGGTGGGTCCGACGATGGCAATCAATTCTCCCGGAGCCGCTTCGAACGAAAGATCGGTCAGAACGGGATGCCGAGGATCATAGGCGAAGCTCACGCCCGCCACCCGTACCGCGCCGGATACGGGCGGAAGCTCACGGGCCGCCGGCGCATCGGCCACTTCCGGATGTGTGTCGAGAATCTCGAACACCCGCTGCATCGCGCCTTGAGCTTCCTTCACCTGCGCGAAGACCCGGGCCGCCGACCCGAACGGCCCGATGAGGATGCCCGCAAATAAGACGAACGCGAAGAGATCGCCCGGCGTGACGGTCCCTTCGATCACCTGCCGCCCTCCGTACCACAACACCGCGGCCGCGGCGGCAAAGGTGAAAAAGGTGATCACCGGCACAAAGACCGCCAGGACGGCGGCCCGGCGGAGAGCCAGCGTCAAGGAGGCCCGCACCTGTGCTACGAAGCGGCGTTCTTCCCGCTCGGTTTGCACAAAGGATTTCACGATCCTGATCCCGGCGATTACTTCTTCGACGAGCGTGCTGATCGATGCCGTTCGGTCTTGAATCGACGTCGAGAGGGCTTTGAGCCGTCTGCCGAATAATTTCGCCACCAGGACCAGCAGCGGCAACAACAGAAGAATCAGGAGGCACAGTCGCCAGTTCATCACCAGCAGAAACGTGACGCCGCCCACGAAGGTCACCAGTTGTTTGGCGGAATCGATCGGCGTCTCCGTCACGACGTTCTGGATCACGGTGACGTCGTTCATGAGCCGGGACATCAATTCCCCGGTCCGCCGCCGGGCGAAAAAGCTGACCGACAGGGTCTGCAGATGCGCGAAGAGATGAGTCCGGAAATCGGCGACGACGTGCTGGGACACCCAGGCCGTCAGGTAGCTGTGGCCGACGGAACAGAGCCCCTGCACGATGACGAGTCCGAGAAAGATCAGGATGTACTCGGTCATGCGTTGCCGGTCCTGGTGCACGGTGATGACATCCCATAGGGAGCCGGCCAATCGCAGCAGAGCGAGATTGATGGCCGCCACCGCCATAACGAGCACCCCGGCTGCCGCCATACGCGGGATGTAAGGCCTGAGAAAGGGGAAAAACCGCCGGTACGAAGACATGGTCAAGGTCGAACTATTTCACATGAGCGGCGAGCGATGAGCCTGATTGCTTCGAACCGACAGGCCGGCAAGCGGGGAGTCACGCCCATATGGGAAGGGGGTTAGCCGGCGTTGTCCGTGAACAACGCAGCTACAATTGGGCGATGGATTCGATCAGGTTCTTATTGATCGCGACGAAATCCGACCGATCCTTGTCGTTGATGAGGACGTCCGTCAGGCTGATAAAGAGCCGCTGCTCCTCATTAATGGCGTCGGACACGCGATTCCGCATCGGGGGGATCAGAAAATCCCCGACGTAGGTGCAGTTCACCGTTCGAACGCGGATGCGAACTTTTTTGCCTTCCGGCACGGATCCCTCCGTCCTTATGTGGGAATGGATCAGCTCTTGCGACGCAAGAACTTCTGGCGCCGGCGCAATTTCTTGTACTTATGCTTGCGCATTTTCTTTCGGCGCTTCTTCAGGACGCTCGACATACCACCTCTCTTGTACGCGCGGGAGTCTAGAGTCTTTTATTTTAAAATGCAAGATCGCAATGCCTCGACGGATTCATCGCCTTGACCTGTTTGAAAACAGATTCCTATACTGCGCCATGCTCCGCAGGACCCTCCTCCTGGTTCAGTATGTCTGCCGCCTCGCCGGGGTCGGTGTTCTCGTCGCGGCCGTCGGCTGCGCGACGAAGACGATTCAATATAAGGAGGATCATGATCGTATCGTTCGGATCGATGCGGCGGTGGAGGCCTTGCGCCGCGCGTATGTGGAACGGGATTACAGCGCGTTTGAGGATCTACTGTTGCCGTCCGGCCAACTCGACCCGCTGCAGCGGGACGTGCAGATCGATTTTGATTCGTTTCATGACATTGCGTTGGAGTTCGCCATCGAGCGGATGATGATCGATGGCGACACGGTGGACGTGTTCGTCCATTGGCAGGGACAATGGAGGCGGGATAATTCCGACACCGGCTTCCGGCAGAGGGGCCATGGCCGGTTGCAGTGGTCCGGAGTGCAGTCCGTCTTGCTGCGCGACGTGGAGGGAGACCTTCCCTTCGGCATGCACAGCCGGGCGGCCGGAGCGGAATCCGGTTCGTCTCCGAGAAGATAGCGACCATCGTCATGCGTCGATCCGTCGATCATCTCGAAACAGATTTCCTCGTCATCGGGAGCGGTGTGGCCGGGCTCCGCGCTGCAATCGAGTTGAGCCGGGCGGGCCGGGTGTTGATGCTGACCAAAGGCCATGCTTATGAGAGCAGCTCCATGTTCGCGCAAGGCGGCGTGGCCGTCGCCTTGAGCGAAGAGGACGATGTGAGCATTCATCTGACGGATACGCTCAAAGCCGGCCACGGCCTCTGCCGAGAGGACGCGGTGCGGGTGCTGGTGGAAGAAGGACCGGAGCGGATTCAAGAACTCATCGCCTGGGGAGCCAAATTCGATAAGACCGGTCGTAAATTCGCCTTTACGCGGGAGGCCGCCCACAGCCGAAGCCGCATCTTGAGAGCGCGGGGCGATGCGACCGGCAACGAGATGGTACGGGCGTTGATGGCGCATGTGGCCCGGCAGCCCAGAATCCAGCGGGTGGACCGCCACTTTACGATCGATCTCGCCATGGCGGATGGGCGCTGTCGCGGGGCGGTCGTGTTGAACGAACTGTCGGGGAAGCGCACCGTCCTCCACGCCGGCGCGGTGGTGCTCTCGACCGGGGGAGCAGGCCAGATCTATGCGCGGACCACCAACCCGCCCAGCGCGACCGGTGACGGGGTCGCCATGGCGTGGCGAGCCGGGGCCGTGCTGGCCGATATGGAATTCGTCCAATTCCATCCCACGTCCCTGTATTTGCCGTCGAGTCCGCCATTTCTCTTGTCCGAGGCGATTCGCGGCGAAGGCGGCCGGCTGCGGAACATCAAAGGCGAACTGTTCATGCAGCGCTATCATCCGGACGGCCCCTTGGCGCCGCGCGACGTCGTGGCTCGGGCGATCTGGTCGGAGATGGCCGCCACGAGAGCGCGTCATGTGTATCTGGACGTCACGCATTTGGGAGCGACGTTTGTCAAACGGCGGTTCCCCACTATTTACGCCACCTGCCTGCGGTACGACATCGATATGACCGAAGAATGGATTCCGGTCGCTCCCAGCGCCCACTACATGATGGGCGGCGTCTGGACCGATTTGGACGGCGCCACCACGATTCCCGGCCTGTTTGCGGCGGGAGAAGTGGCCTGCAGCGGCGTGCATGGGGCCAACCGGCTGGCCAGTAATTCGTTGCTGGAGGGATTGGTCTTCGGCATGAGGGCCGCCCGTGCGGCGATCGCACGAGCCGAAATCCCGCAGAACGCGATGCGTCCGCGGGAACTCAAGGACTTTGAGGCCTGTGTGCCGGTCGAACTGGATGACCCGGAGAAACTTCGCAGTTCCCTGCGGCGGCTCATGTGGGGCAAGGTCGGGTTGGTCCGGTCCCGGGATTCGCTGATCAGCGCGTCGGCTCAATTGTCGCGCTGGAGCCGTCTTCTCTCCAAATCATTCGGAACCAGAGCCGCGCTGGAAGTGAAGAATATGGTCCAAGCGGGACGATGCGTCGCGGAAGCGGCGCTCTGGAGAGAGAACAGCATCGGCGCGCATTATCGATCCGATGTTCCGTTGGGCAAACGGCCGGGTTGGAGGCAGCACAGCCATCTCTCGCTGAATAGCCCCTCGGTCAGCGGGAGGCCACCGAAGGGGCCAGGAGTCGTGATTGACTTCCGACGGCGCGCGGCGAGGCAGGCGCTAAAGAGGTGATCCGTTCATTGAAGAGGAAGGCGCGGTAGTACCGTAGGACTTTCTTGACGTACAGGCGTGTTTCTTCAAAGGGCGGCAGGCTTCGATACCGCTCCACCGCGCTTTCACCTGCATTGTAGGCCGCCAGAGCGAGCGGAAGGTTGCCGTTGAACCGGTCCAGTAGCTGCCGCAGATATTTAGTCCCGCCTTCGATGTTCTGATCAGGATTGTAGACATCCTGCACGTCCATGAGTGCGGCCGTCTGCGGCATCAATTGCATCAGGCCGACGGCGCCGGCGCGCGAGATCGCCATCGGATCGAAGTCGGATTCCGCTTTGATGACGGCACGGACCAGCGCCGGATGAAGACGATGTCTGCGCGAATGCCGGGCAATAACCGGCTCCAGGTCTCGTTTTGAAATGAAGGCCCGCGGCCGGGGCATCTCGGTGATGATGCGGTGATACCGGGGATCGTTCGGCACGTTGGTCAGCGTGACGGTTCCCTTAGAATCGATGTACTGGTAAATGTCTGCATAAGCCGACGGGATGCAGGCGACTGCGCCGGCAAGGCACAGGATGACCCGTACGGCGGCGGTGGTCCGTTTCATGAATGATGCATGGCTCCAGACATGGGAGAGGAACTAACCTGGCTCAAAACTACCACCCACCCGGCGGGGTGTCAAAACAATAGGCGGTTGTGGTGCGCCGGGGGAGTAGGTATGCAATTCCTTTAATGAGCCCCTAGCACTTGTGTAAATCTCGGCCAAGGCTTCTTGCCGGTGAGACGCAATGTGACACAGTTGGGCAACCATAATGAAGGTGCATTATGAAATTCGCTAATGTGCGCACTCAAGATGAATACGGCTGAATTGCTTGAAGAGGTGGAGGAAGGTGAGGATGTGGTGATCACGTATCAGGGAAGGCCTAGAACCACGCTGCTCAAGATCAGCGAAACGGATATTAATATGAAAGGATCGAAACGAGATCAGGTGTTGAGCAAGGCCCATCCCTTTCTTGAGCTGGTCGGAAAAGGGAATGACCCCGCAAGGGACGTGAGTGCGCGCAAATACAAGTATGTCGGCCGGGCTGCAGAAAGGAAACGGTGAGGTCAGTTTTTGTGGATACGAGCGCCTTTATGCAGCACTCAATTGGTATGTCCCCTGTGTGGAAGTGCAGCCCGTCGTTCTCAGCGCTCAGGCTGGCGTGATTTCTGCGCCAAGTTGATGGGTCGATTTCCCTTCAGGTGCTCAGTCTGTCATCACCGCTTTTATCTTCATCGGCGAAGCTGTAACCTTAAAAAGCGGTAGTCCGGTCCGCTGTATGGCAGAGAAGCTCGATCCTAAAGAGACCGTCTAACAGTCTCGCATATGTGGTCTCGATTGCCGGGCTGGTGGAGGTCTTGGAGCGAAAGGGTCTCCTTACCAGGCAGGAAGTGCGAGACGCCCTGCGGTGCCACACCCCAATGGCGGAGCACGCGAATCCTCCGTTGGAGGCTATCCCAGAACCGTATGTGATGACCGACACCGAGGACAAAATCATCCAAGCGCATCTTAGATGCGCTCAACCCCAACGGCCTCACTGCGGGGCAAGCGAAGGCTCCCTTAGACCGACTCTACGAGCTTATTGACGTTGGCGAGCTGTTGGCCAAGAAAACCATACACTGAAGATGGGACAAAGGCCAATGCTGAGTCTGATCGTTTGATACGGGCAGCCGACCTGCCTTTTTGAGTGACTGTCATCCAGCTTTTGGGCGGTCGATGTCCTTCGCAGCGAGCGAGACGTGGGGCTGAACATGTTCGTGATGTCCAGCCCGAGCTTGTTCCTCTTCATTTTATGGCTTCATCTTCTCGTATGTGAGGAGTTTGCCGTCTGGATTGTAAGCCAGGTGATACGTGACGGCTTTGTCCTGTACAGCCAGTTCATAAGGAGTTCCCACTAATTCCCAGAGACCGAGCGTAAAAACATCGGCACCGAGATGAAGCAGTACCGTACCAGTTTTGAGCCATGCCCGATGGGCGTCCGGGTCTAGGGTGTACCGATCATCGTAGCCGCCGGTTCCGGACTTGCTGAACGAATCGGGTGCTCCTAGCTCTGCAATTACCTCGGAGCGCGATACGCCATCATGAATAACGCCGACATCGCCTCGATAACTGGAGCGGTTCGCGGCCATGAATACCGAACACCCGGAATTCGATAGACAGATCATCACCACACAGACCGCAAACATCTTGATCTTATTCATGAGAGCCTGCACATGAGGTTAGTAACGATCACCGTGAGACCCCCGAAATAGTGGTCCCATTCCAAGCGCGACAATAACAGGGATAGCCTTGTGGCCCCCCCGGTAATGGACAGGTCACGACATTCGTGACACAGGCGCTTGCATTCCCGCCACTTGGTGCACTCGTGGCGTTATTGTCACGGATCCCCAACGCTTGATTGAGGCCTTTCGTCAGACTACTTGCCAGGCCGGTCGACAATTCCTTACTTAGATTGTCCCAAAACTCCTCAGCGTCATCCGCGCAGGCTTTTTGTACTTCGTTCTTGTCATACCCTTGGTTTCCCAATTCAATGCGTTCCTGTGGAGTACACGCGCCCGATGCTTCGGAATACCAATACGCGACGTTCGGTACTGTGAGAACGCACACGATGCTAAGCGCTGTGAACGTTTTCATAACGTCCTCCTTTGGCAAATATTGGAACCCTTGTTTCGATTTCAGGTCGCCTGCGTTTCCACCCGATGGATTCAGCAACCGCCGTACCAGGAATTGGTGCACAATACTGCTAAACCGGTGGAATGAGCGGACCATGAGCGTTTTCAATGAGAACCATGCAAATACGTATGGTGATGCCAGACTGCGGCACAATCCTATGCTCGTGGTGGGCTAAAGGATATGTATCAGAAGAGATACGTTCGTGAGCTACCGGATACTACTCTCACGAGCTTGAAACATGAGGCTAGGCGATACTCCTTCAGAAGAGCGACGTCCCACTGGTCGCCGGCGCACTTCTCAAGCTTTTCGTCCATGCTCCCCGAGCTGCCGCGCCGGATGATTGTCGAACAAGCTATCGTACGCTGGAGTCGAGGTCACGAGTTCGGCCTTGTGATCCATGCGATGAAAGGCGCACTTGGCTTACCCATGCTTCGAGCAATAGTAGTCGTTAACGTTCGCGGTGCTGCGCAGGTAGGCTGTTTCCCAAGCTCATCGATGACTCCCCTGGCGTTACCTCGCACACGCCTAGGGACCTTCCTAGCAGACCAAA
>DATFFC010000147.1:0-7042 GCA_035250505.1 Nitrospiraceae bacterium
GCGTTCGGCAGCAACGTGGCTTTGACGGTGCGGGCAAATCCGCTCCACGAACCGAAGGTATCCTCCACCGCCGAGGCCTCATACCCGCAATGCACCATGCAATCGGCGCATTTTTCATTCCGGCCGGTGCCGTACCGATCCCAATCGGTTCCTTCCATCAACTCGCGGAAGGTCTTTACATATCCATCCTGGAGCAAGTAGCAGGGCCGCTGCCATCCGAACACATTGTAGGTAGGGTTTCCCCACGGGGTACATTGGTAGTCTCGCTTCCCCATCAAGAACTCCAGGAACAGCGGAGACTGGTTGAATCTCCAGCCTCGCTTGCGATGGCTGAGAATTTTCGAGAAAAGCTCCCTGGTGCGGTTCCGCCTGAGAAAGTGCTGCTGATCGGGCGCCTTCTGGTAACTGTACCCCGGCGAAATCATCATGCCCTCGACCCCCAACTTCATCATCGCGTCGAAAAACTGCCGCACCCGCTCGGGATTGGCGTCATCAAACAGAGTCGTGTTCGTAGTCACGCGATGGCCGCGAGCCAGCGCCGCATTGATCGCCTTGACGGCGACGTCGTACACCCCGTCGCGACACACCGCCCAGTCGTGTTCTTCCTTCAACCCATCCATGTGAATGGAGAATGTCAGATACTTCGATGGAGAATACTCGTGGAGCTTCCGCTCCAGCAAAATCGCATTCGTACAGAGGTAGACATATTTCTTGCGCGCAACCAATCCCTGCACGATCTTCGGCATCTCTGGATGGATGAGAGGCTCTCCGCCCGGAATGCTGATGATCGGCGCACCACATTCGTCGGCCGCCGCCCAACATTGTTCCGGAGTCAGTCGTTTATCCAACACGTGATCGGGATATTGGATCTTCCCGCAGCCCGCGCAGGCGAGATTGCAGCGGAATAGCGGCTCGAGCATCAATACGAGGGGATATCGCTTGACCCCTTTGAATTTCTGCGTCAACACATACTTGCTGACGGTATACATCTGGGAGACCGGAACAGCCATCCCTTTCTCCTCTGTGCAGTGTGAATTGATCGCACGCGACCGCGTGCGCATGCCAGCCGTGAAACTTCGATGTCGGCATTCTAGCATCCGCTTCTGAATATCGTCAATTTACGCAAGGTCAGGCGGGTCTGAATCTCGATCGGGATCTGGTTTCCACTACGTAGGCGATGAGAATCGCCATGCAGAAGCCTGAGGCTGCCGCCACGACCACATTGAGGACGAGACGCGGCTTGCTGTGTCGATCTGCCGGAATCGCCGGATCCAACACTTGCACGGTCGGCGTATCGCGCGCTTCGGTGATCTTGGCCTGCTCGTACTGCGAGGTCAACAGGGTATAGAGGGTCTCTTGGACTTTCAACTCGCGGAGCAACCTCCCGTACTGCAGTGCCAAATCCGGCACGGTGATCATCGCCGGGTGCAGTCGATCTCCCGGCAGCATGCCCTTGCCCCCTTTTCCGGATTCGAGCAGCACCAATTGTTTTCTCAGCTCCTCGATGCTGGATCGAACCCGCGCCAGCTCGGGATTGTCCCGCGACAGATACGAACTCATGACTTGGAGCTGCACTTCCTGCGCGGTAATCTGTCCCTGAATGATCGCCGCCGCCTCGATCATCGCCTTGGACTGGGCCTCCACCGCCACAGCCTTATTCTTCGTTTGAAAATCCCTGAGCGCCTCTTCCGTTCTCACCAGCCCGACTTGGGTTTCAGCCAGCCGCCGTTCGATGAAGGCGCGGTTCTGCCCGGCTTTGCTGACATTCACCGTACGGTTGAGCCGGTCCAGATTGGCGATGAAAAAGTTGGCCATGTCCGCAGCGACCTGGGGATCATGATCCTCCACTACAATCTTGATGACTTTTTCTTTCGAGACGCTCACCCGCACATGCTCCAACAGCTCTTGGCGTGTGGCATGCATCGTCCGTTCGCCGTACCGCTCCCTGAGATTGAACCGCGTGATGGCCTCATCGGCCATCACGCGCGACTTGAGAATTGCGACGAAAATATCTGTGGGGGTCGTCGGGATGACGGGCAAACCGATCCCGAGATTCTGGGCCATACCGCCCGCAGCCGTGGCGGTCAACAAGGCGGACAGCGCACCTCCCTCCTTCGATTCCAACTGCGGCAGCAGGGCGGCGGAAGACTCATACGTCTTTGGAATGAGCAGGCTTGCGACCGATGTAGCCAGGATAGAAGCCAGCGTGATCCATGCAACCAGCCCGCGGTGGGCGGCCAGTAGTGACCAGAGATCCGTACCGGCGCGCGACTCTAATGAAGGAGAAATGGCCGCCCGATTCTCACGAGGGGGCGCGATCACGATTTGGGGAGCGTCCTGAGGCGGAGTCATGGCGCCTTGCCGGCCTATGAGTATTAGCGTCCGATGACCGCAATACCGGCTGCGGTCAAGGCCAGGCTCCCGATAATGGTAGCCACGGTTTGCCAGAGGGCTAGCTGCGGGGGCTTGGCTTCTATTTTTTGAGGCACCACGATTGTGTCGCCTGGTCGCATTTCTCTCACCTTCAGATAGGCAGAATCAGTGGTTCCATTCGCCCGCATCACGTACATTTCCTTTTTATTGGCATCCTCGGTCATACCCCCGACCTGCCTGATATAGTCGTCAAAGTCGAGATTGGGCCGATAGACCACCGTGCTGGGCGTCTTGACGGAGCCGATAATGCTGACCGTCTGCGGGGGCGTGGGTATCGTGATGCGATCCCGGGCTTCCAGAATAATGTCGTCCACGGTGCCTTCGAGCTGCTCCACTGACTCCATGCGCACGACCACGCGACCCAATTCCAACCGGGCGGTAATCGCCTCAAGTTGTTGCAACCGGAGTCCCAGAACTTGTTGCTCCACCATTCCGCCCGCCGACAGCGACGACGCACCGGTAAGGCCGACCGCACCCGCCGCCACTCCAGCCGACTGCGCGGTGAGTCGCTGGCGCTCGGCGGAAATATATCGTTCCAGTTCGGTCTGCTGCCGCAGTTTGACTGATTCGCGAATCAGGACCAGTCCGGGCGGAAAGGCATTGGGCGTCATCCCGCCGGCCCGTTTCAGGACGGAACTGAGCCGCTCGCCGGTCTCCACCGTGAAATAACCGGGCCGCTTGACTTCTCCTTCCACCAATACGAGATTCGGGGGCCGCTGCTGACTGGCCACGACCACCTGATCCAGCCGCTGAAGCTGGTGATTCTCCGCCTCATTGCCGTCGAGCAAGGCCTTCGGACTGAACGGAATGACCTTGGTCCGATAGGTAACCGGATCGGTCCGCACGATCTCAGCCCGATCCGCATAGGCTTCCGCTGTGAGTTGACCTCCGTTGATCAGATCCTTCACGGTCATCCCGGGCCTGTACTCGTAGGGTCCCGGACTCTTGACCGCTCCGACCAGGCTTACCACGTTGAACACCTGGGTGGGCAAGATCCCGATTCGCACATAATCGCCGTCAAAAAGAAGCGGATCCCCTCCAGCCATACCGGGCCGATCCTTTTCGCGTCCTTGCGACGCGAGCGCGCCGACAAGGTCCACGTCGATCATGATGCGGCCTCGGGCGGGATCAAGGCGAAAGACATGGCAGCGTTGCCGGTCGGACAAGGGCGTGAGGCCGCCGGCCAATCCCAGCAGATCGGTCAATCGTGTGCCCGGCTTCAATTCATAGATGGCGGGCCGTTTGATCGATCCGCTGATCGCCACGACCGGTCCTAACGGCGGGACCAGCACGACATCGCCCGACTGCAGGCGCCAATCATGGCGACGATCTCCGCGAATCAGAAGATCATAGAGGTCCAGATCCGCAACCGCTTCTCCATTGCGCAGCACTTTCACTTGACGAAGCGATCCCCCGCGGGATGGTCCGCAAGCCGCATACACCGCATTGGAAGCGGTCGCGAGGGAACTGATCTCATAGGCTCCCGGCCGGACCACTTCGCCGACCACGTACACCTTGATGGTGCGGATGCGCGCCATCGACACATGGACTTCGAAGCGTTTGAGCAGGGCGCTCAACCTCGCGCGGATGGCCCGCTCGGCTTGAGAGAAGGTCTGTCCTCCCACGGGAATCGCCCCGACCTGCGGGATCACGATCATCCCGTCCCGCTCCACCGGGACGATAAAGCTGCGATTCAGATTCTGATCCGGGACATTCCAGATATGGACGGCCAGCGAATCTTGCGGTCCGATCACATAATCCGGTCCGACCGGCACGTCTTGAATCTGCGAGAAATTGCCGGCCTGCGCGTCAAAGAAGTCGTAGCCGAATTGCCGCAAGTGGCTTTTGACTCCGTGCAACACGGAAAACTCTGCGAACGCTTCCTCGACCGTAAAATCCTGCTGGCGCAGCACCTCCGCCGTGAACGGTTTTTTCTCGGGCAGCGGGCGCTGCGGGCCGCCGGGAAAGCCAGGCTGCTGCTGCTGCAGCTGTTGACCTTGCTGCGTCCCCGGCACAACAGCGCCTTGCACCGTCGGCGGCTGCACAATGCCCTTTTTCTCGCGCTCCACTTCGATCTGGTGTTCGATCGACCGTTTTTCTTTTTCCGCTTGGATCTTCTCCTCCCGCCGATCCCGTTCTTCCTGTTCCTGCTTCATGCGCTGTTCGATGGAGGCCGGCAGAAGGCTGCTCGGCTCGACGGGCCAATAGTCGTTCAAGTTCGGCACAGCGCCTTTCTGGGTCAGATCCGGAGGTACCGGCACCGGGCACGGAGTGACAGTCGGCACAATCGGCTGCAGCGCGTTCGGATTCGTCAGGATAGCTTGTCCGGGAGGCTGGGGACCACCCGGCGTCAGGAAGTTATTTGGTCCGAATGGATTCGGCACCGAGCCGGGATTAACACCCTGCGGGACCCCTGGTAGACCGGGCGGCAACGGAAGTTGCTGCGCAAGCACCAGCGGCGGAAGAAGCAACTGCACAATTAATAAGACTACCAATGCCTGCACGGCCGTCGCGGCAAGCAGGCGGGGAACGGAGAGACGTCGGCTGCAAGAGCCTTCCGGCACGGGGTTCCGGGCTCCTTTGGCTGGCAAACGCACGTCAGGTCTTGTAATCCAAACTTACAAAGGCTGTCAAACGAGAGGGATCCGATGAAAGCTAGAATTGGACCGCCAGGGCGGTCCATATAAAATGATTCTTCGCGATCACACCGGCCGCAAAGGTTTCGACAAAGGGCGTGAGATTGGTGATCTGTCCCGGGTTTTCAATCCGCTGGTACGTGTATCCGATCGTCCATTGCGTCCGACTCGACCACCACCAGGTCAAATCCACCGCCGCCTCCCGCTTCTTTTCGTGAACCGGCAGCGATCGGCCGCGTTCCTGAATGTTGAAGTTTGCCCCGAGCCGGATCGAATCGGTCAGAAAACGAGTGGTCCGGACGAAAAAATCGATCCCGTCGGTCCCCATATGGTGACCCAACGGGAATCCCTTGTACCGCATGCCGCTCGTGTAGATGCCGTTGTTGTACCAGACTTCCGTCAATTCGGGATGGCGTTGCCGCGGCAAATCGGTATCGGCAAATTCAATGCGAAGGTCCAAGGTATCACCAGTGAAAACTTGGGGGATGTACAGGCCCGCCAAGACAGCGGCCCGACTCGGGATCGGCAGCTCGGACCATTTATCTTCCGTGCCGAGCTCGCCGTAAATCTGCATGCCGGCGGGAAACGGAACCAGGTAGGGCACGCGCGGCACTCTGGCTCGAAAGTCTACCATCGCCTGTTCATTGACGTCCCGTTCGCCGGTCTGGTTGGCCTCATTCGCGTACGCGTCGAAGACGATGCTGGGAAACGATTGATCCCTGCCCCGCCCATCGAACTGTGTCAGACGGGTCAAGCCGAGTTCGAGCCAGGCAGCCGGCAGCCAGCTCACGCGGAGGCCGAAAATCTTCGCGCGCGAAAAATCCCGATCCTTTTCCAGTTGTGTCAGAAAACTATTGATCTTCCATTCGCCGAGGCTATGGAGGATCCACGGCAAGCGAAACGGCTGGTCGCTGCCCAACTTGATCATGTCCAGGGGAAAGGCATGATTCGTGAGCAACAGCGAGCCGTGATAACCGGGTCCCCACCACTGTGTGCCGCGGCCCGCTTCCAGCGCGATGTTGAAATAGGAAAGCTTCAGGCTGAACTCGCGGAGGTAAAAATTGTGGCTGTTGTTGGTGGCGCCGATGCCGAGGAGATGCGGATCGCTGATGAACTTCGGTTGCACCACCAGCGCCGCCCAGTCATGGAATTCCGCCCAGGCCCGTATATCGGTCTGATTGGCCAGGCCGTTGGCATAGTATTCACCGCCGCGATTCTCGCGAAACCGCACCGTCTGGCCGCCTCCGACAAAGAACGCATCAGCCTCCGTCGTAAGCCAGGCGCCGCCCCGTAGGGCTCTCTGTTTGTCCTGTGGAGAGCTCTTCAGCGTCCCCGATCGGATGAGTTCCGGCCTCAGCTCCCGCATCAGTCGTTCCAAAAGCGGTTCGGCCACCGCTTCCCGGCCGTCGGGGGCAACGCGGTCGGCGCGAATGCGATCAATCGCTTGGGCCACATAGGCGGCCGCCTGCTTTCGACTGTACGGCTTCTGAACCACCAATGCCCGGTCGATTACGCCGAGGGCCGTCAACCGTTCGATCTCCTCATACGCCCAATGACCGAGCGGGATGTCGGCGGAAGCCCGGATAGCGGACGGCGCTGTGACCCCATACACAACGAAACTGCCGATCATGATGATGAGCAAACGAAGACGATGTGCGACCATCAGCGCATCATAGAATTTCGCTTCGGGGTTCGGCGGAGTTGGCGATTCTCAATGGCCGGCGGGGTGAAGTCAACGGCTAGATGGGTGCGCCCGCACCTCCGGCAGTGAACAAGCGGGCGGATGATCGGCTATTGTAAGCGACAGGCGGGATCAGCCCCGGCGGGCGACGGCGAATAGGATCTTGAAGTCGCGGACGGGTCCATTGGTCCGCAACGGGACGGGATCAACATAGGGAGCGAGCCCCTCGGTGATCCCTGAAGGCACCGGCACAAGCCGGCCCAAGAAGAGTCGTTTCAGGAATTGCTTTCCC